>JAOUHD010000150.1 GCA_029865345.1 Nitrospira sp. | reverse complement strand
ATCGTGGGTTACGAGTTTGCGTTACGGAGTCGGGCGAAGGAGGCCAAGCGCGCCGTCGAAGCCGCCTGTCTCCAGCGCTTCGGGACGCTCCGGCCTGCGAACGCGCCGGCCTTACGTAGCAATAACGGGCTGATTTTCCAGAGTCGCCGGTTTCGCCAGGCCTGTCGAGACTATCGGCTGCAGCAGGAGTTCATTACACCCTATACGCCCGAGCAGAATGGGCTGATTGAGCGGTTCTTTCGAAGCTTGAAAGACGAGTGTGTCTGGCAGCACACGTTCCAGACGTTTGAGGAGGCGCGGCGGATCATTCGAGACTTGGTTCACTGGTGCAACGAAGAACGGCCCCATAGCGCCATCGGATATCGGAGCCCGGTCCAATATCGCGCGCAACAAGCAACCCAGGTGGCTTGATTTCAGGGGAGCACTACAAGTGCTCGGTCTGATCGAAACCGTTTGACAATCCACTAGGTCCACCATTCATCTCCTGAGCCTAGCCAAAAGCACAGTGCAGATCGAGCGGCACCCGCTCGCGCAACAGCCCATCAACCACTAGCGCCAACTACATGTGGATTCGACGTCGATTCATTAGGTGGTGGCTCGATACGACTTGAGAACTACGCGGATCACCGAGAGGTCAGCGCACATATACTTCCAAGACAGCACTTGGTAGGTATCATCACTGAAACCCACCTCGCTGTTGGTGGCATGGAGATCGGTTACCTTACTACATCTCAACGCACACTTCTGGGTGTCAGTGGACATGGGTCTCCTCGTCTCCCACGACTCAGACCTTATTCTCAACATGACGGCCTTCAGGACGATTATCTCGAGTCCGCCGGATTGAAGGTCATGGGAGCCGAGGCCACTTAGCCTGTTCGGTTAATACCAGCGACGGCCACGTCCTGGAGGCCTTACGTGATCAGAGAGGACCAAGCGATTTGTTGGACATGTCCAACAAAATCCCCCCCCCATCTCTCATGTCTGGGCCTAGTCTAACTGGAACGGCATGGTTCGACCGAGACCCATCAGCAGCTGCCGAAGTGAATCATCTTGTCGTTTCTTGGTCCCACATCTCGAAGACAGGGCCATGCCTCGCGCAGCAGATCATTCGCGAATTTTGAATTCTTGAGATCGTTCTATCGCCGAGCGCTGACGATCTTGATACGCGTTGGGGGAGATAGCAGACCTCAGTGGTCCGCTCTAATTCACCGCTGAGCAGATTCGGAATCTCCTGCGGCGGAGGAACGGGTGGATTGACACTGCTTCACAAACAGACAGCTACCCCTGCTACACCCTGGAGAGCTCCGATCACCCTGCTTCAATCAACCCGCATTGCGCACTTATCATCTCTGGCCATTTCTGGCCATTTGAGTCGATCCGTACTTCTCGTCACGCTCTCCAGGAGAGCATCGGCGGTTCTTGACTCCTGCTTCAACTGCTCGTCGATGACAGTGCCCCGCTCGTACAGCCCCCCCCTCCTTCTTCAAATCACGTTAATATTGACGAGTCGCTGACCCTCGATCGCGTCGTATGGCACAGACTCTATCAAGCAGAGCGAGACCCACCCTTACTAGCCTCGATCCAGGCCAAGCCGTGAGGAGCGATATGGAACAGTGGTGCGTTTTGTTGGACATGTCCAACAACATGCCAGCCTGACTCATATGATTCGATGGTGAGTTCAGCTGGGATGGCTGGAATGGATTAGGACAGATCTCAGAAGCTGGGGACTGAGGAGGCGACTACAGTGTTAAGGGGAGGCTCAGGTCGTCCCCCTCTCTATCTAGGATGGGAGAGGGGGACGAATGACGGAAACTACTGGAAAATGATTTGCTCAATTTGACATTGCCGCGCGGGAATTTCCTCTTGCTTCCCATCCGCAAAATTGACGATCAGGTGGTTCGGTTGCTGCGGTGCATGGTGCAAGTCCACCGTTCCTGATCGATTTTCAAAGATGACGATCAGCGACGGCATCGTTATCGCTGAACTGATCGGTTGCTCCTCTCTCACCTGCTCAACTTTCGGCGAGGCATTCTTTTGTTTTTGTGGACCCCTGAGCTTGGCGGATAAGGCCGACACGGTCGCACGCGTAATCTCCTGATCGGCAGAACACCAACGCTCAACTTCCTTAGGAAACTCCTTATGCAAATTCCGCAAATCGTAGAGCGTCTTGGCTGATGAGCATTTCCCTGATGTGTAAATCTCATCGATACAAGCCGGTGGGTCGATGAGTGCTAAATGATTCGTGACCATGGACCGATTCACGCCAAGCTGTTCAGCAATTTGGGCCTGCTTCTCCCCTTCGTCCATCTTCCTCTTGATAAATATCGCCAGCTCTCGCGGCTTCAGATCTTCACGCTGCAAATTCTCGATGACTTGTTGGTAGTCGGTGTGCGACCGATCGACAAATGCTGGAATCGTGGCTTTCCCGACAGCTTTCGAAGCTCTGAGTCGGCGTGCGCCAAAATTCAGGATCCATCGCTTCTGCTCGGTGGGGTGCGGACGAATGGAGATCGGCGTTTTGACCCCGTGCAGCCTGATGCTATTCTCCAATTCCTCCATGCTCTCCGCGCTGAATTCTTGGCGTGGCTGCCCAGGATCTTCATCAATATCCTTGACCGGTATTTGAAGTGGGCGCCCTAAGACTTCCGCCGTCACAGTCCGTTCTTTGGCGATCGGATCTGGCGCTGGAGCCGGAGCGGTACGGTCAAGAGCCGTGAGATCCAGTGTCGCAGTCATTGGTTTTTTCATTCTGTTACCCCCATCGTATGAGCAACCTTCTGAAAGATTGGTTTGAGATGCATCCACGCATCGCGTGAACTGGTTTTCTGCAAGGTCCAGATCGGTGCCCCCATCGCCTGAGCTTCAGCCACAGCCGTGCGTGAGGGAATGGCGGCCATACGTCCATCGTCCAATCGGATGAATAGAGACGCAAAGGCTGCACTGAGTTGTTCCATATTGCCACGTTGAAATGGAGTGGGCTCCACCAGATTCGGGAGGAGACCGATGAATCGGAGCTCTTTATTCAGCGTACTTTGTATCTTTAACACTTGCGCCCGTAACGCGGCAATGCCATCAACGGCCTCTTGGTTCAATTGAATAGGAGACAGCACGAAATCACCCACCACGAGCGACGCGAGCACACGAATATCGGGATTCGGGTTCGTATCGATGATGGCCACATCAAATCGGTCATCCATCTCGTTGAGGAACAGTCTGAGATTGTTCGCGAACTGGTTGTGGTCTTCTTCTCGTCGTTCGAGTTTAAGCAGATCGACATGGGATGGAATCACGACAAATTTCCCATCCTCAATGGTGGTGACAGGATCGGTCAACAGTTGATTGGCCGTGATCGCCGAGATGGTAGCTAGTTTCGAGGTGATGATGTTTTTTGAAGTATTTCCCTGATGATCTAAGTCAATGATCAAAACCCGCTTCTTGAGCAGTTCGACGAGAAAGTACCCAAGCTGGCAGGCAATTGCCGTTTTCCCCACGCCACCCTTCTGATTGGCTAAGACCAACGTTTTCATCAACACTCTCCTTCTTCACGGATTTGTGAATGCCGCCCTCTTCAGTTGCTTCATTTTCGGAATGACCTCCGTTACGAATCCATGGCCTGCATGACCCTGTTTTTGGCAGATTGCAGTGGGGCACTCAGGACTGACAGATTCCATCACAGCCTTCATTGAGGGCTACCACCAGACGACACTCGTCTCTTGCTCAAGATGCTTCATGGGAACGACCGTCTTGTGAAAACTGAGCACTACGTGAAACAACGTGCTTCATCAAATCTGTCCTGAAAATCTTCTCCCCTCCGTTTCTGAACGGAGCAGTATCCTAGGTAGTATGAATTGTCAATGCTCTTCCTCCATGGAAGAGACTCGATAATTTCCAGCTCGCGTAGTCACTGCGATTTCATGACGTGACCGATACCGTCAACTGACCAATCAAGCCAGTCTGGTGAATCGTACAAGATGTTCACCAGTCGTTCTGTGAGGAAAGTGACAAAGAGAGTCCCGACAACGAACGAGCGCATGATCGTCTTAGATCGGCGCAGCAGAAGTTATGGCAGGAGTACGTGAACTCAGGTTGGCGAACGAACCGACGGACTAGCACGGATACATTCAATATTCGGAAGTCGATCTGACTTGCCTCTCAGTGAAAACTGATCACTCACGTGTGACAGGCATCAAGAAGAACGGCACCATCGAACGGAAGTCATCTCGCGCTTGGTTGAGCACGATGACATAATAGATGCGGCAACATAGTGTCCAAGATAGAGAACGAGATACGTTACGATGTGTTGGAGGCTTCGCACCTTGAACGATCGATGACTCGTAATTATCCGATGAGCTATGCGGGCTGCCGATGCTCCAATCCTGATAGGACCTATGTAGTTATTTTTAGGATGTTATTGAAAAACACAGGTAATCCACATTGACTCCATTCAGATCGAAGAAGTTGTTTTGTGTCATCGGAGTCAGAAGTTCATCGACACCCCTGCGATGACGTGATGTGTGTTGTAGGTCGTCGTGAATGTTTCAGTGGCAGGAGCCGGCGTCGTGTTCTGATAATCCAATTTACTGGTGAAGTGCGTGAAGCGATATTGTCCAAATACCCCGATCCGTTTCGTGATCATCACGATTGCTCCAGCATCCACTTTCACACCGACAGAGACGTTGGTCGCGCTTTGTCCGCCCGGCTGAACAAAATCGTTCTGCCCCGCGAAGGTGATGAACACCGCAGGCCCGGCGGCAATATACGGCTGCACGCGTCCATGGATGAATTGTTCGTCTCGTAGGAGTGGGATCCGTAGGCGGAGCACATCGAAGCCGATTCCAAACGCGGGCAGACTCCAATGGGCGAATTGTGTGGTCGTCCCACCGCTACTGATCACGCCCACTTGTTGTCCTGGAGGCGTCTTGACGTGAAAGAAGAAGAGGTCCAGCCCGAATCCAAGCCAGTCCATCTTTTGTTTCTCCAGCCAATATCCCCCACGAGCGCCGGCCGTCCAACTATTATGGACATCAAGACCCTGGTAGGTTGTCGTAGTTCCCAACGAACTGGTCACGGTCAGGTCCGAGTTCGAAGTAAAGACGGCCCCAGCATAGGCATCGGCATACCCTTCAGCTGATCCATCTGTTGGATACGCCAAAAGCTCTACGCACAACGCGAGGCCAAGAATACTGCTGGTCTTTCGAGAAATCATGGTCGCGCTCCCTCCTAATTCATGCAATCCTCTTAGCTGCAATTACACACCGAGTTCGTCTTCCTCGCCAGCACTATTCGTTTTTTTGACTGTGGCCGAGGCGACAGATGGAGCATGATTTCAAGGAAGCGAGAGATTTCTGAAGCGATATCCAAAGATAGAAAAACCTGGATCATGGACCGACGGAGAGGTATGAACTCCCCATTCTTCTCAATCAGCAGGATTGCACTATGTTCATTCCTTCTCTTTCGTACCGACGACAAGACTGCACGGAAACCATTTGAACGTCCGAGGGATAGGCGGCCGCCATGATATCGATCAATGAACGCTCAGGCCTGTACGTAGTCCTTGACATCCTTTCTTGCAGCGTATAATCAGGCACCCTGTTTGACTGAAACTTGATCGATGCCGCCGGGAAACATGGCCTGGCAGATTGGAACGATGCTGGGACCATTCAAATCTTTAGCCTTGGTCTGCTTACTACTTGCTGGCTGCTCGCTCATCGAGCCTCAGAAAGAAGAGGCAAACTCCCGCTCACCCGTTTCCACTCAGGCAGCGGGCACGAATGTCATGGTCAAAGATAATTACCTGGAGTCGTGCAAAGCAAAGGGTGTTCCCATTCCACCCGATTGGAAACCGGCATCATCAGACTGGGAACGCCACGGCAACCTTCATACCATCCTCATGACGCCGAACACATTGGATCAAGCTCCCGTGGATGAGACCTCATTCGCGAGCGTCTGGTCATACGCACCACCTCAAGGAAGAGGTGCCTGTATTGCACTCGGCAGGAATGGCGGATCATTTCAAGTCATCTGTCAAAGCGCCACAACGGGGTACGCCTGTTTTTGGAGTAACGACCCGCGTTCGCCAGCAACTACTTGGACCCTCGAGACAGCCGGCATGCCCATAACCTCACTCCGCGATCCGGTTCAAGGGTTTGCGCCTGGCACCGTACCCTGTACCGACTGCCATCGCGGAAACAATGCCTTTCTCTATGCTCCCGACGATCCGACCTGGGCCACGGTGTTGCGACCGGAACAGGAGCGTCCGACATTCACCACTCAGGTTGAACAATCATCGCACCATGGACAACTCACGTTCGGCGCGACCACGACCACCTATCCTCGCTTTATCCCAATCGGAGGGAACGCCGTCGCACTACACAATCCGCTGCCGACTATGACTGGGTGCTCAGGATCCTGCCACGAGCTGCACCTTGAGATTCTCCAAAAGAATCGTATAGCCGAAGGCTATGTGCGGATCCCGCGACCTATGGGTCCCAACTGTGCTCAGAATTCTCCACCCGATGATCCGACGAGGAATTGTTATCACCGTAACGGCTCATGATTCGATGCAGCCAGGTGACTAACACAGGTATAGAGAGTCATTTTCATCAATATTTCCAGTCACATAGTGATCGTACATTGAGTGACCTTGTTGAATACTTTTCTTTGATGTAACCTTTCTCTTGAATCAACGCCACATGAAAGACAAGAAACGCCTTCCCACCGATGGTGAACCGATCAAGTGGGCGAGTCCCTTCGCTGCGCTACAGCAGGTTGAACTGCCGCCGACTTCACCTGCGCGATTTGTTTCCGGGAAGGGTGACCCGGCGCCCATGGCCCACAAGAAGAACCGTGGCCGAGTGGACATCATTCGTCAGACGGCACATCGTGGTGGGAAGACTGTCACGGTGGTCACAGGGTTTATCGGAATTGGCCTGGCAGAAAAAGAACTCCTCGCCAAGCAGATGCAGAAAGCCTGCGGAGCAGGCGGAACGGTCAAAGAAGGGAGAATCGAGATTCAAGGGGATCAGCGTGACGCGGTCGCCGACATTCTCATCAATGCAGGATTTCGCCCGGTCTTCGCTGGAGGATAAGACTTCGCTCTATCGGCGAGAACAACACCGCTTACATGAAGGAGGCACGGTATGATCGAAACTACCTTCCGCTCCTGCGTGTTGACCTGACGAGGAATTGGAGCATTGTCCCGTCAGTCGTTTTGGTCATCACACTATGAGACGCTGCCGACGACCAACGGCGCAGCCTCCATCCTTTGTACAGTAGGATTCCCACCGCTATCGCCGCTACCCCACCGAACAGCAACCACATGCTCATAGGTCCTCCAAGATCGTCAGGCTCAATGCGCCCCTCGCACTCACAATGCTCCGCGAGCGCGTAGGATCACCGTCTAGGATCTCGTCTTCACAATGTTCTATCGTTCACTGCCTGAGCTCAGCGTCAGCCGGGTACCGTCGGCAACATTCTCTCTCCCTTTTACCATAGTCGTACAAGATAGCATATCTTTTGATACCGCCATACGCAGTCTCCCCCGTGCAGACTTTTCAATAGCGCATACCCTTCCTCTGCTAGGGAAGGTCTGATTTATTCGCCTCTCCTGATGTGCTAAGAGAAGCGCAGCACTGCATTGGAGGCGCTCCCCATGCTGCAACAGACATTGGCCGAGGTGACATTCGAGCAATATCGCAAGCCCACC
>JAOUHD010000021.1 GCA_029865345.1 Nitrospira sp. | reverse complement strand
TGACCCGCCCACGCGCCGGAATGTACGTTCCTCGATCACGCGTAACAACTTCGCTTGCAACGGGAGGGGGAGGTCCCCGATCTCATCAAAAAGGACCGTCCCTCCCTCTGCCAATTCGATCAATCCGGTTTTGCGGCCGGTCGCGCCGGTGAACGAGCCTTTCTCGTGCCCGAACAGTTCGCTTTCAAAGAGTTCCCGTGGAATCGATGGACAGTCCACCTCAATACAGGGCTTTTGGGCCCTGGCGCCGTTAGAGTGGATCACGCGGCTGATGTATTGCTTCCCGGTGCCGGTTTCTCCTTGGAGCAACACGGTCACACGGTCGTTCTTGGCGAGTTCACGGACCTGGCTCATGAAGGACTGCGTTGCCGGGCTCTTGGCAATAACGCGGCCGAGCGCATAGCGTTCTGCATCTTGCCCACTCTGCAAATGAACCTGGCGCTGCAGCGTGAGCAGCTGAGTCGCCCTGGTCAAGGCGTGCTGCAGGTCTTCCATATCGATGGACTTGGCGACAAAGTCGAACGCGCCAAGCCTCGTCGCTTCAACCGCATCCTTCACCGTACCCCTGGCGGTCAACAGAATGACGAGCAAGTTGGGGGAGGTCTGCTTGACACGTTCGAGCACATCCAAGCCGGACAGATTCGGCATCACAAGGTCTAGCACCAGAATATCCGGTTCAAAGGTTTTCAGGAGGGTCAAACATTCTTCTCCAGATCCTGCCGTCTGCACGGCGTAGCCTTGATCGGCAAGGCGCAGGGCGAACGCTTCGCGGACCGAGGCTTCATCTTCCACCAATAGGAGTTGCCAAGTCATATTAAGTCTCTCGCTTCAGAGGCAGCCACACCTCGACGATTGCTCCACTTCCGGGAGGGCTGCTAATCGCCAATTGCCCGCCGTGTCGCTCGACGATGTCGTGCGTGATCGTCAAGCCCAGACCGACTCCTTTCGCCTTCCCATTCGTAAAGAACGGTTCGAAGATTCGCTGTAGATCCTCGGGCTCGATGCCTTTCCCCGTATCGGAGAACGTCACCGAAATCCCTGGACCTTGTTTTGCTATCAAGGCGGTTCGGATCGTCAATTCTCCTCCGTTCGCCATGGCGTCGATCGCATTCATTGAGATATTCAGAAAGGCTTGTTGCAGGTGGGCACGGGAGGCATCCACCACAGGAATCTCCGGGAGGATCTTTTTTACAAAAATCCGCTGCTTGCTGAGATTGGGCTGTAGCAGTGTCAGCATGTCGTCGATCAGGGATGGGAGATCGCAGGGCTGGAGATCAAATGGGCGTGGCCGCAGCTGGCCTAAATGGGATTCCAGCAGCTCGTCGATACGGGCTGCTTCGCGCGCGATGAGCGCGCAGCGGTCTCTGGCGGCCCGGGGCAATTGTTCCTGATCTGCGAGATGCGTCGCCAGACTTCCGAGTCCGATTAATGGATTGCGGACTTCATGCAAGATGCCGCCGGCCAGTTGTCCGATCAATTTCACCTGCTCAGCGTGGCGCAGGGCTTCCAGCATCTGCTCTCGCTCGCTGAGATCCGTTAAAATTGCCAAATAGAATTGCGTAGTCCCGTCACGATCTTTGACGGGGCTCACGCTTTCCCAGACCAGGAACTCCGATCCGTCCTTCCGGCGATTGACGAAACGATCCACGAACGCCAGTCCAGAGTGGATCGCTTGCCAGAGTCGTTCATAGAACTCCGGTGGATGCTTGCCTGACTTCAAGAGTGATGGCCGCTGGCCGAGTGCCTCGTCACGTGTCCAACCCGTCATACGCTCGATTGCCGGGTTCCACTCCAGAATGTACCCTTTGGTGTCGGTCAGCATGATCCCATCCTGCGCCGACATGAACAATCGATGATAGAGATCTCGCTGTGTATCGGCACGGCGACGTCGTTCCAGGACCGTTGCCACGGTATTCGCAACCGTACAGAGAAACTCGAGTTCCTTGACTGTGAAGTCACGAACCGTCTTGGAATGGGCCGTCATGGCTCCGTACACCCGGTCCTCAACTAGCATCGGCACACACATGCCCGCGATGCCGCCATGCTCGCTCAGAAGCTTTGAAGGCGTGAACCGCGTTTCCTTTCGCAAATCCCGCATGACAACCGGCAGCCGTTCCCGGATGGCGTATCCGGCCTGGGAATGTGTCCCTCCTTCGATCGTCAGCTTGCCGATCAATTCTGGTTCAAGACCGATTCCTGCCACCACAGCCAAGAGATCGTCTGATTCTCGCGGAACAAGAATCTTGCACATCTCGAGTTCGAGGGCCTCAGCGGTATGCTTCACGGCTTCGCTCATCAGTTCCTGCGCCGGGGCATCACTGACGGCCAAGGTGCCGATCCGGGCCAGCACCGATTGAAATCGAGCGATTTGTGATGCTTCCTGTACCAGCTCCGTATGTTCTGTCACGTTTCGGAGAACCAAGAGCACTCCGGTCTCCCCATGGTACGGGACGACGCTGTAGCGGCACTCATAAATAAGCGTTTGGCCTTCGCGGTCAGCGAGCCGATAGGTTTGACTGCCCCTAGATCCCAAGGTTTCCTTATTCCAGGCCATCGAATCGGCAAACAGGTGAGCACGTATACCCGTCTCATCCCGGGTGGGTCGGTCACGCGGCACGGCAGCAGCTTCGACCAGTTCGCCGAACTGCGCGTTCTCAAAAATCAGGAGTCCTTTGGCGGTGAGACAGAGTCCGCCTTCCAGACAATCGCTTACCCAGGCCAACACCTCGGCAGCGGCGACTTCGGGTTTGGATTGAACCGGATTTTTAGCAGGAGAAGTATGCGTTGTGCGGTTCTTCACGCGCGGCCTCTGCCTGGGAAAGGGGTCCTATCGAGACAACGTAGTATACCGAGCCGACAGCGACATCGTCGAGAAGGATGAGACGTTCTAGCGCGCCGGCGCCTCGGTCGGTTGGGCAACAGAAGACGTTGTGACCGGCGGATCGCCGCGTTTGGGAGTGGGGTGCCAGCCCATGACCGCGAGCAGCACCAAGAAGCTGATGACATACGCGACCGCGACATGCCAGCCGTGATACACCCAGCGACCGACGTTCCTCGCATCCGGATACATGTTGGACAAGGCCACGCCAGCCGACGAGCCGAACCAGATCATCGAGCCGCCGAACCCCACCGTGTAGGCGAGCATGCCCCAGTCATAGCCGCCTTGTTTCAGCGCGAGCGCAGTGAGCGGGATGTTGTCGAACACTGCAGAGATGAACCCGAGCCCCATGGCCGATGGCCAGGAGGCGACCGGCAATTTCTCCACCGGCATCATCGAGGCGCAGGTGACCAGTGCTAGTAGAAAAATTGTCCCTTTGGTCGCGCTGGGTAACAGACTCCAATCCGGTTTGCGTAACGGTGCCGAGACCAGGATCGCCAGGGCCACGGCTACGCCGATGAATGGGAAGCTATCGGCGATTTCGGCGTGCGCCAAGTTGATGTACACGTTGGTGGAAATCGCCGTCACCAAAATGAATGCCACAACACCGACGCGGCCCCAATCCACATGCGCGCCACCAGGCGTATAGGCCATCAACGGCGAAAACTTGTTCTGTTGCAATGCGGCCGGGATACCGAACAGGACCAGTGCGACCACCGCCGCGACATACGCGTGGAATACATCGGCCGGGCTCACCCCGTCGATCCACATCATCGTGGTCGTGGTGTCGCCCACCACGCTGCCCGAACCGCCCGCATTGGAGGCGGCGACGATCGCGGCGAGGTACCCGATGTGAACCTTGCCGCGAAAGACGGTCTGCGCCATGGCGCCCCCAATCATCGCCGCGGCGATGTTGTCGAGAAACGAGGACAGCAGGAACACCATCGCGAGCAGCGCGAACGCACCCTTCGCTTGTCCCGGCAAGTACTTCGGCAGCACTGCGGGAACATGGCTGTCCTCGAAATGCTTGGACAGCAACGCAAAGCCCAGCAACAGGCACAGCAGATTGGAAAGAATGACCCACTCATGGCCCAGGTGGCCGACCAAGCCCGGCAGGCCATCGCCGGTCTTGAACCCGGTGAACGCCAATTTGTACAACGCGATCGTTCCAAGGCCGGTAAGCGCCACCTGCAGTGTGTGGTGGTGGAACAGCGCGACACCGAGTAGCGTGAGGGCGAACAAGATGAAATCGAACGGGATGCCAAAAGCGGTGGGTGGGTCAGTCGCCGCGATAGCAAACGAGGGGGCGAGCCATAACGCGAACGCGGCTCCGGCGATGCCCGCGCGCGACAACGGAATCTTCTGCTCTTCAAGGCGCATGACGCTCCCCCTGCTTCGCGTTGATCCGAGCCCACATTCTTCATGAACGCTTCTACTGCAACCGCCGATACGCCGCTGCGACAAGCCGACTGTGCATTTCACGCAGATGGGCGGGCAGGCTCGCCCCTCCTGACCTCGATGTACTGATTCAAGTACACCTCGGTCTCTCGGGGCTCCGCGTGCCCGTCTCGTCGGTTTCGTCACGAACCGTCATGAACAATGTGGGCTTGCGATGCGAAGGAGCGAGCCCGCTACCATCGCAAAGCGGTCAAGGGGGACATCACCATCACCCGGTTTTCCGTTCAATGAACGCGCGTAGCTTGAAATGTTGCGTTGAAACCAGAGTCATTTGACCAGCGTGACGGGGACCTGGGTCAGATGGACGACTTTGGTGGTGACCGAGCCCATCACGAGACCGGCAATACGTCCGAGTCCACGCGATCCCATGACAATTTCGCCGGCCCCGACTGTTTTGGCGCACTCCACAATCTTTTCGGCGGCATCGCCTTCCTCCGTACTGCTGGCGAACTCCACGCCCGACGAGCGCAGCACTTGCTCCGCCGGTTCGAGAATCTCGCGATTATGCTGCGCTGCCATTTCCGCTGCTTTCTTGTCGCCCACGTAGACCTGGATTTCGCCGTAAACGCGTAGCGGGGGGTGCACCGTCACGAGATGCACGCGACCTTGCGGTTTGTCACGTGCGCGCTCAACAGCAAGATGCAGTGCACGCATCGCGCTCTCCGAGCCGTCGAACGGAACCAAGATGGTGTTAGGCATAACGGCCTCTTTCAAGCCAGCGGCGACCAATTAAAGAAAATCAGTACATCCTATATCGCGCGGATTCAAGTAGCCAGTGCATAAAATCACCGACGGCGTGGTTGTCTCGGCCCTCTTACAGCAGTTCTTTCCTCGGAGATTGCAGACGGGCAAGACGTTCCGGGCAGGGCTTGTCGCAGCCGACATCGCACTCCAGCCCAAGACGTTCAAGACCGCCACAACTGCCGCCGATCGGACGGCGACCGAGCAGGACACCCACCGCCATCGCCAGGATGGCAATCACCATGACAAGAAAGGTTACCAGGAAGATAGTCATGACAGCTCCTGTTTCCGGTACCGTTGGAAGGCGCAGCAGGAACGTTCTTCAAATTGTCCATCACGTTCGACGACGAAGAGGACGGGAAGGTTGAGCCGTTCGGCGATGGCCATGCCACGCTCGGGTCCCAACACCTGGAACGCGGTGGCCCACGCATCCGCTCGCATACTGGTCTCCGCCAGCACCGTCACCGAGACCAGATGATTATCGACCGGCCAGCCGGTGGCCGGATCGATGGTATGGGAATAGCGTCGCCCGGCGATTTCAAAAAAGTTCCGGTAATTGCCCGAGGTGGCGAGTGCGATATCGCTGAGCGCCAGCACCGTCTGCACCGAACGTTCGCCCGGCAACGGTTTCTCAATCGCGATCCGCCAGGGTGTCTCGTGCCCCTTGAGTCCGCGGACTCGAATCTCGCCGCCGATCTCCACCATGTAATGGTCAATGGCGTGCGCCGTCATGAGTTCGGCAACCCGGTCCACCCCGTACCCCTTGGCGATCCCGGAAAGATCCAGGAAGACATCAGGGCGGTGCTTGCGTATCGCCGGTTGAGTGTCACGGAGCGTGACCTTATCGAGACCGCTGCGCCTGCGCGCGGCGGCAATGTCGGCTTCAAGCGGGATGCGGTCCGGATGAAACTCGGGGCCGAAGCCCCAGAGATTGACCAGGGGACCAACTGTGATATCAAACGCCCCTTCGCTCTGGGCTCCGATCTCGAGCGCGGCTTTGAGCACGGCACGTAGCGAATCGGATGCGGGTACCCAGTCGGTAGTGCGCAGATGGTTAAAGCGCGATAGCTCCGATTCCGGGTCATAGGTAGACATGGTGTGATTGATCTCGGCCAGCAAGGCATCCACTTCTGTTTGCATCGCCTTCAGTGTCGGAGCATTCTGGGTGGAGCGATATTTCACATTATAGGTGGTTCCCATGGTACGACCACTCATGTGCAGCTCTGCGACAGGCGGCTCAGGACGCAGCAGGCTGAAGCCGACACCGGCAGCCAGCAGAGCAATCAAGGCAATCAACGTACGGAGGCGTGGAACGGAGGGATGCATGGATGGTCATCCTCCGAAGTCATCGAGCATGATGTTTTCTCGCTCGACACCCAGATCCAACAACATTTTGATCACAGCCGCATTCATCATCGGCGGTCCGCAGAGGTAGTACTCACAGTCTTCAGGCGCCGGATGGGTTTTCAGATACTCGTTATAGAGCACGTTATGGATGAAGCCGGTATAGCCGCTCCAGTTGTCCTCAGGGAGAGCGTCAGACAGGGCGACATGCCACTCAAAGTTGTTGTGTGCCGCAGCCAGCTTGTTGAAATCGTCGACATAGAACATCTCGCGCTTTGAACGAGCTCCGTACCAGAAGGACATCTTGCGTGTACTTTTGAGGCGACCCAGCTGATCGAAAATATGCGAACGCATAGGCGCCATCCCTGCCCCACCGCCGATGAACACCATCTCGTTGTTGGTATCCCGCGCAAAGAACTCGCCGAACGGCCCGGAGATCGTGACCTTGTCGCCTGGTTTCAGTCCGAACAGGTAGGAAGACATTTTGCCCGGCGGCAGATTTTGCGTGCGCGGTGGGGGCGTGGCGATACGAATATTGAGCATAATGATGCCACGTTCTTCAGGGTAATTAGCCATGGAGTAGGCGCGCTCAATTGGTTCATTGACCTTGGACACAAGCTCCCAAAGTTTCAGCCGGTCCCAGTCGCTGCGAAACCGTTCTTCGATATCAAAATCCTTAAACGGGTGCTCATGCGGAGGACAGAAAATCTGGATATACCCTCCGGCACGGAAATCGACATATTCATCCTGGGGAAGCTCCAGGACCAGTTCCTTGATGAAGGTGGCCACATTGTGGTTGGAGCGGACGGTACATTCCCATTTCTTGACCCCAAACACTTCATCTGGAACCTCGATCTTCAGGTTCTGTTTGACTGCCACCTGGCAAGAGAGACGGTAGCCCTCGCGCGCTTCACGCTTGTTGATATGCGAGGTTTCGGTCGGCAGAATGACTCCACCCCCTTCGAAGACCTTGACCCGGCACACTCCACACGTACCACCGCCGCCGCAGGCGGAACTGACAAAAATCTTGGCGTCACCAAGCGCATTGAGCAACTTGCCTCCGATCGGGGTCTCGATAGATTTCTTGTCGTTGATGGTGATCCTGACATTGCCGCTGGCCACCAGTTTCGAGCGCGCACTCAGAATGAAGACGACGAGAATGAGGACGAACCCAGTGAATACACCGACTCCCAGGAGGATCTCGATCATAGGCGGTCTCTCATCAGACTCAGAGTTGAATTCCAGAAAAGGCCATGAACCCGAGGGCCATCAACCCCGCGGTGATGAATGTGACGCCCAGTCCCTGCAAGCCTTCTGGTATGTCGGAATACTTGAGCTTCTCACGCACCCCTGCCATCGCCACGATCGCGAGCGCCCATCCGACACCGGAGCCCACGCCATAGGTGACGCTCTCACTAAAGGTATAGTCGCGTTCGACCATAAACAGACAGCCGCCGAGGATGGCGCAGTTGACGGTAATCAGCGGCAAAAAGATCCCCAGCGAGTTGTATAGTGAGGGGACGTATCGATCAAGAAACATTTCCAGGACCTGGACGACCGCCGCAATGACGCTGATGTAGGTGATGAGCCCCAGGAAATCCAGACTGATCTCAGGAAGCCCCGCCCATGCCAGCGCGCGATCACGGATCAGAAACTGGTAGATCAGATTATTGATCGGGATGGTCAGACTTTGGACGACGACCACCGCGATGCCAAGTCCGAGTGCCGTGCCGATTTTCTTCGAGACAGCTAGAAACGTGCACATGCCGAGAAAAAACGTCAGCGCCAGATTCTCGACGAAGACCGCTTTGATAAACAGATTGACCAGGTCAATCATGAGGCCACCTCGGGACGAGGCGCGTGATAGATTCGGTATTCCGGCTGCTCGACTTGTGCCGGTTTCCAGGAGCGCACCACCCAAATGATCATGCCGATCAGGAAAAACGCACTCGGAGGCAGGAGCAACAAGCCGTTTGGCACATACCACCCGCCATCTCGTTCAAGAAGGAGGATCGGATACCCGAACAGGGAACCGGACCCCAACAGCTCGCGTATGACCCCGACGACCAGTAACAGGGCACTATAGCCGAGGCCGTTGCCGAGTCCATCGAGGAAGCTTGGGAGCGGTGGATGTTTCATCGCATAGGCTTCCGCGCGTCCCATGACGATACAATTGGTGATAATCAACCCGACGAAGACCGACAGGTCTTTGCTGATGGTGAACGCATAGGCTTTGATGAACTGATCGGTGACGATGACCAGCGACGAAATAATGGTCATCTGGACAATGATGCGGATGCTGCTCGGGGTATGATTGCGGACCAGACTGATGGCGGCATTGGAGCAGGCGGTGACCACGGTCAGCGCGAGGCACATTGTGATCGTGGTGGAGAGCTTCGACGTCACGGCCAGTGCTGAGCAAATCCCGAGAACCTGGAGGATGACCGGGTTATTATCGACGATCGGTTCAAAGATTATTTTTTTGTGTTGGTATGACATGAGCGTTAGCTCCTTTCCTGTCGCAAACGGGATAGATACGGCCCGTACCCCTTGTCGCTCAGCCAGAACTTCAGCAAATTCTCGACACCTCGCGAGGTGATGGTGGCGCCGGCGAGTGCGTCCACTTGATGCTGCGCGTCGGGGGTGGAACTGTCAATCGCAACCTTTGTCACTTCAACCTGAACCTTCCATTTCTCGTCGAACAGGACTTTGCCTGTCCATTGTGCTCGCCACTTGGGATTGTCGATCTCTCCACCGAGTCCCGGAGTCTCGGCATGCTGATAGAAGCGGAGGCCCTGAACCGTTCGCAGATCTTCTTCAAGCGCAAGGAATCCGTACATCGTAGACCAGAGCCCGTAGCCGTACACCGGCAGAATCAGTTTCTTGAACTCGCCGTTGGGGTCGACAATCCGATAGACCGGCAGATAACGCGGTTCGCGCCTGATCCCCGCCACATCCTCTCGGCGAGTGAGCTCGGTAGAGATCGCGGGATCCTTTCCGGCCTTGACGATATTAAAGGTGTCAGGATCAATCCCTTTCACCTCGTCACCGGTCGCCAGTTCGACCATGCGGGCGTCGATTCGTTTGAGCGCTTGTTCTTCCGTGAGTCCTTCCTTGAGCAGGCCGGAGACCGCAATCACATTCCTTATGAGATCGGCCTTCTTATTCGTTTCCTGAATCGGTCGAAGGAGCACCGCCGCGCCGGCGACCACAACCGAGCAGACCAGGCAGACGACAAACGTCACCAGCAGCGTCCTGCTCGCACTTTCGACTGGCGCAGCGGATACGGCGGAATCTGATTCAGGCGCGGACATGGCGGCGTAGTCTCCGTCGGATGTTCAGCTGAACGACCGCATAATCGATCAGGGGCGCGAATACATTGGCAAACAAAATCGTGAGCATCACGCCTTCAGGAAACGCTGGGTTCGCCACACGGATCAGCACAGTCATGGCCCCGATCAGAATGCCGAAGACCCAGCGCCCGGCACTCGTCATGGCGGCTGACACCGGGTCGGTGGCCATGTAGACCATGCCGAAGGCAAACCCGCCCAGCACCAGGTGCCAGTACCAGGGCATCGCCACCATGGGATTGGTGTCGCTGCCGACGAGATTGAACAGGAGCGACGCCCCGACCATCCCCAGAAAGACCCCGACGATAATGCGCCAGGAAGCGATCCCCGTATAGATCAGGAACGCCGCGCCGAGCAGACAGGCGAGGGTGGAGGTTTCTCCCATGGATCCCGGCATCAGGCCGATAAAGGCATCCCACCAGGTCGTGCCTCCACGGATGATCTCCTCGACGCCGCCCACTTTACCAAGGCTGAGCGCGGTCGCGCCGGAATAGCCATCCACCGCCACCCACACCCTATCACCGGACATGTCGGCGGGATAGGCGAAAAACAGAAACGCCCGCGCGGTCAGGGCGGGATTGAGAAAATTCTTGCCGGTCCCGCCGAAGATCTCTTTGCCGAGGACCACACCAAAGCTGATCCCGATGGCGACCATCCAGAGAGGCATATTGGGTGGCAGCGTCAGCGTGAAGAGCATGGAGGTGACTAGAAAGCCTTCATTGATCTCTTTCTGACGCACCGTGGAAAAGACCGTTTCCCAGACACCGCCGACGATCAAGGTCGTCAGATAGATCGGCAGAAAATACAAGAAGCCATGGACCGTATTGGCAAGAATACTGCCGGCATCAAACCCGATATGGATTGCTGCCAGCAGATCATAACGCCAACCTGCCTTGGCCATGCCCATCTTGGCGAGTGCCAGATTGGCCTGATACCCGGTGTTGAACCAGCTCCATAGGATGCAGGGAATCAGCGCCACCACCACGTACACCATCAATCGTTTCAGATCGATGCCATCTCGCACGTGCGGCGCGTGATGCGTGGTATCGGGAGAGGAATAGAAAAACCCATCGACCATCTCGAACACGGGATAGTACTTTTCATACCGGCCGTCCTTGGCAAACAGGGGCCTGAGACGATCAAGATAGCGTTTCATACCTGCCATCAGCCTTCTCTCTCAATCTGGCTCAACACGTTCCGCAGCACCGGACCGTAGTCGTTCTTGCCCACGCACACAAAGGAGCATAATGCGAGGTCTTCCTCATCCAGTTCCATGCAGCCCAACTGTTGCGCCATATCAGTGTCGCCCACCATCAGGTAGCGCAGCAATTGTGTCGGGAGGATGTCCAAGGGCATGATATCTTCGAAGTTGCCGAAGGGCACCATGGCGCGTAGACCTCCGTTCAGCCCGGTGGTCAGCCCAAACTCTTCCCTGCGGTAACGGAAGAGACTCGACAGCATGACGTTGCTCTGGGAGAATGTGTTCCGCCCAGGTGTGAACCAGCCCATGAACGTTCGTTCGACCCCTTCCTGAAGCACACAGACCTGTAAATGATGGCGCCCCAGATAGGACGACCAGCCGGCTGCGTGACGTCCCGACAAGATCGAGCCGGAGATGACGCGGCTCTCACCGTCCTGAACCTCACCCTCGATCAACTCCTCGATACAGGCGCCGAGCCTGGTCTGCAACAGGCGTGGCTGTTTAACTTGAGGTCCGCCTAGCGCGACGATGCGTCCGGTTGATAAGCGGCCGCTGGTAAACAGCTTGCCGATCGCGATCACCTCTTGGTAGTTGAGGTGCCAGACAACCTTGTTGACGTCGACCGGCTCAAGAAAATGGATGTGCGTCCCCGGCAGACCGGCGGGGTGGGGGCCTTCGAAACTCGCCAGGCGCACCTGACCTATACCCTGTGGCAGCGGCAGCTCAGCCACGGGTGACTTGCACACCCAGAGCGGCATGGTGCCCAGGCGCGAAAGCACCGTCAGGCCATGGCCGAACGACTCAGCCTCCGCGGTGATAATGGCAATAGGATTGGCGGCCAGCGGGTTGCTGTCCATTGCCGTCACGAAGATGGCAGCCGGACGAGTGGTCGGGTCGGCGATCTTGCTATAGGGACGTGTGCGTAAGGCCACCCACAGACCCGATGCTAAAAGATTGTCCACCACCTGCGTCTCGGTCAAGCTGGTCAGTTGGTCGACAGGGTAGGAGGCAAATGTTTCTTCGTCTTCGGTGTCGTCGAGCCGGATGACGACCGACTGGAGCAGCCGCTGCGCTCCACGATGGATCGCACGCACTGTGCCGGCACCTGGGGCCGTGATGCGTACGCTGGGTAACTTCTTGTGCTCGAACAATGCTTGGCCGAGCTTCACCTTGTCCCCTTCGGTGACCAGCATGGCCGGTTTGAGATCGACATGATCCACGCCGAGCACGCCAACGTGGCGGACAGGTTTGGCGACATGGACCAGCTGCTCAGGCTTCCCACTGATCGGCAAATCCAGTCCCTTTTTAATTCTGATAATCATGGCAGTTGCAAAGACATTCACGCTGTCGAGTTGGGTCAACGAGCGATAGTTAAAGGGTGATGTATTGTTTACACCGCCGGATGAGCGTTTCTTTTTTGTCTATCATGAGCGCTGCCATAACAAGTGGCAGTAAACCATAGGGTCAAATTGCCGTAGTACAACTGTTTGGACACCTTACTGTCAACCCTCATTCTTGGGTAGGAATGTCAGATGGCTTGCCTGGGATATGCCTTTTAATCAGAACGGACATACTGTTGTTGATGAAAGTGAGAAAGTGGCGAAATCCGAGAACGTCATGGTACACAGAACCATGACTCGGCACACACTGGAAACCCTCTCTTTCGATAACACCTATGCCCGGCTTCCACAAGTCTTTCATGCGCGATTGAACCCCACTCCCTTTAGCGCCCCGCCCTATCTCGTTCATGCCAACCCTGCGGCAGCCAAGCTGATCGATCTCGATCCAGAACAATTTACGAGGCCAGAATTCTCGGCGCTCTTTGGCGGGAGCGCGTTGGCGCCAGGTATGGAGCCGTTGGCCATGCTGTACTCCGGCCATCAGTTCGGCGTCTATGTTCCGCAACTCGGTGACGGGCGCGCGATTCTCCTTGGTGAGGTGACGAACGATCGGGGAGAACGGTGGGATCTGCACCTGAAGGGGGCGGGGATGACACCATTCTCACGCGATGGAGACGGACGAGCAGTCCTCCGCTCGACGATCCGTGAGTATCTCTGCTGCGCGGCCATGCAGGGCCTCGGTATCCCAACGACGCAGGCGCTGTGCCTGGTAGCCAGCGAGGACAAGGTGTATCGCGAGCAGATCGAAACCGGCGCGATGGTGGTCCGGATGGCGCCTTCACATGTCCGCTTCGGGATGTTTGAAGTCTTCTATTACCGAAAGCAGCATGAGCATCTGAAAACGCTGGCCGACTACGTGATCACGCACCACTTTCCACATCTTCGTGATGATGGCGACAAGTACGCCCGGTTCTTTACCGTTGTCGTCGAGCGCACTGCACGGTTGATCGCCCAATGGCAGGCCGTCGGTTGGGCACATGGGGTCATGAACACCGACAATATGTCGATCCTCGGCCTGACGTTGGACTATGGGCCGTACGGCTTCATGGATGAGTACGACGCCGGCTTCATCTGTAATCACTCAGACCACAACGGCCGCTATGCCTTCAATCAGCAGCCCTACATCGGGCTCTGGAATCTGAGCTGCTTGGCACAAGCCTTAGTGCCATTGGTGGAAAAAACTGTGTTGAAAGCAGGCCTGGAGACGTATCAGCCCCTATTTGATCGGGAATATCAGAGGCAGATGCGGGCGAAATTCGGATTAGTCGACGCGCAGCCTGAAGACGACGAACTTATTCGCGACTTCATGGGCTTGCTCCAGGGCAGCCATGCGGATTACACGATCGTATTCAGGGAATTGAGTACGTTTTCCACCGTGGAGGACGCGACGAACGACAGACTGCGAGAACACTTCCTCAGCCGTGATCAGTTTAACGAGTGGGCCGCGCGCTATCGAGATCGGCTGCGGAGTGAACGCAGCCATGACGACGACCGGCGTGAGCGGATGAATCGTGTGAATCCCAAGTACGTGCTGCGCAACTATCTTGCTCAAACCGCGATTGAGAAAGCACAACACAAGGACTTTTCCGAGATCGACCGCCTCTTCACGCTGCTGCAAGAGCCCTTCAAGGACCAGCCGGGTATGGAGGCCTACGCCCTTCCGCCACCCAACTGGGGCAAACATCTCTCCGTGAGCTGCTCGTCGTAGTCGGCTGTGACTTTTGCAATTGCGTTGTAAGGGACCTCGGCTTCACTCTCAGGACGGTCTGCTGTAGAGTGTCGCGCGTGGCATCTGCACGAAGATCTCTCTGACGCACCACACCTCTAAGAAGCGAGATGGCGAAAAAACAAAGCGATTCCAAGATAGCGGTGGCTGGGGCGCTTGCGCTCGTGCTGGCACTGGCCGGCGTCATGCTGGTGAAAGAACCGCTGCGGAGCTCTCGACCAGTCGGGACGGGATTGGATATGAGAGCGACCGTCGAGGAGCAAACAGTACGTGCCCGTTTGTGGGAAGATCCCATCGCGGCAGTTCAGCGGGGCCTACGGGAAGTCAAGACGAGCCGACCCGCCACTGCTCCTGTTCCGCCGCTCACACAGCGGCTCCGATCACTCCGACAAGCAATCGCAGATCGGGTCAAGGATGGCCATCACGTCACGGTCCTGCTGGTGACGACCAGCGGAGGACCCTATGTCGAAAGTACCGAGTCGCGGGTTCGTGATCGCTATGCCGTCGGGACGGCCCTCGGAGTGGCCTGTTATGTGCCGGAACAGGAGGGCCAACTGTCCTTTGTCGAGTGGGATCCGCAGGGTCCTCTTTCAGCCTTGCCGTACGAATGGTACCGACTCCGGAAGACGAGGGTGTGCGGCGAGGAAGGGACACGTGCTCAGGACGTGCTGGTGGTCTGGTTCCCGGACGACGCACTGAGTCGGGGATTTTTTGCGAGTCTGACATCGTTCTCGCAAGCGCTCGTCTGCCGAGAAGCTGAGAAGAAAAGCGAGTGCCTCCTCACGAATGATACGCGCAGGCTTGTTCGGTTGAATCCGAACCTGCAACAGGCCGTCACCTTCAAGATCCTGGGACCTCGTACCTCTTCGGCCTTTCGGGCGCTGCTGGCCGAGGCGGGTGAATCGTATGCCGAGCCCCACGAAGGGGTCGGGGTCTGGCCGAATGCCGATGGCTGGATCGAGCTGTACTCCCCATGGAGCAGCGCGATGAAAGGGCTTCTGGCCTACGGACTCACAATGGGTGGTGGGAAAAATGCGGCCTGTGCCACGTATGCCGCCTGCGAGCAGGAATTCGCTCGCCGGTTGTCGGACGCGAATATCCGGCTGGCCTATGATATCGGGTCCGATGATCAGTTGTTCGACTCGTTAGTCGAGGAGTTGGAGCGCCGGCAGGTGCGGCTTGGGTGGGATGCCGTCATCTTGATTGGGGAATGGGATTCGTTCTATGGGCGAGCCCTTCCCATTGAATTTCGGGCCGCCGCCTGCACAAAAGTCGCGACGTTGTCCGAGTGGGATCTGGAACGTATCAAGGTGCCGGTGGAGATCAAGAGTTGGTGTTCCACGATTCCGCAGGCCGTTGACCTACAGATTCAACGACAGGCCGAGTACGAATCTCTGACCCTCAACGTCCATCGGTATAGCTACCTGAGCGGCCTTGATGGGGAAGTCCCGGGGGAGGACAAAGGGAAAGCGGCTCGTGCCGACAATGGCAAGGAGAGCCAGCGGGATCGTCCGGAAGGGACGAGCCAGGTCGATTATGTACGGGCCTTGGTGGATCGAATCCATGACGAGGGGGAGGGGGCTCGAGCCATCGGCATTTTTGGAACGGATCCCTATGATTCGCTCTTGATCATCAAAGCCCTTCGTCCTGCCTTCCCGCACGCCATTTTCTTTACGGTCGGCCTTGATGGCCGGCATCTGCACCCGAGCGAGTATAAATGGACACGTAACATGGTCATCGCCTCTCCCTTCGGGTTGCAGTTGGATGGTGGTCTGCAGCGAGATGTCCCGCCCTTCCGCAGCAGCTATCAGACCTCCACCTATTTCGCCACGATGCAGGCGGTCGGCCATGTCTTGTGCCGCCGTGATGAGCAGGTTGGAGCTCCGAGCGGTCCCTGTACGACCACCTACCATGCGGCATTGACACCCGACGACCGTCTCTACGATGCGGGATCTCATATCAGATTATTCGAGGTGGGGCGGAACGGGGCGGTAGACGTGAGCATCGTGAAGCAAGAAGCGGTGCGCACCATTCATCCCCTACGACCTGATCTGGCCTATACGGATGGATACGGCCAGCTGAGACAAGGCGTCGGATTTGACAATGCCGCCGTGGCCGCAGCAACAGCGGTGGGATTTGTCCTCGTGGTGGCGGTGGCCTGGAGCAACCAGCGCCTCTGGTCGGGCATCGTACGGTCTCCGCGTGCGCTGAGTACCGCGGCAGTGGTTCTTGCGGCGCTGTTTGCGGTGTTTGTCTTAGCCGGAGGGGCCGAGGCGTTGCTGGCCGGGCATGACAAAGGAGAGCCGTTCTCATGGACGGCCGGTGTCAGTATTTGGCCGAGCGAGCTGTTGCGGTTCTTCGTGGTGGTCCTGACTGTCCTCTTGTTCGTGAAGGGTGCCCGCGATCTCCGGAAAAACGGTGATCAGATCAGCGAGAAGTTTCGGTTCGAAGCGACATCGGGACGGTACCGCCTTTCACTTGAGACCGTCTGGACGAATCTCCAGCGGGTCTACCATCCCCTCGCCACCATCGCCCCGATGAAGCTGGAGCAGGCCTGGGTCCGGTATCGACAAGCCAGTCGGCTGAGCCAGGGGATTGTTCGCACGCTTCTGTTGTTCATCATCTATGCAGGAGCGATGTGGGCCATCGGCTATTTTGTGTTGGACGAGGAATATATCCATCCCTGCCGTGGGGCCCTGAGTTGCAACGTGGACTCGGTCATGACGCTCGCCAGCGTCGGTATTGTGGTGCTGCTGAACCTGGCGGTATTCGATGCGGTGATGCTATGCCGACGGTGGATCGGATGGGTCATCAATTCGACGGGAGGGTGGTCCGATCACATCCGGAACGAGTATCTGCGGAACTACGGGTTGGGTGAAGCACAGAAAACAGAGTTCGAGAAATTACAGTGTCTCGCTGTGGTAGACCTTATCGCGCAGCGGACGGAGGTGGTCAATCGACTGATCCGGTACCCCTTCATCGCGCTCTTGATCATGATCGCGGCGCGCAACGAGTATTTCGACATCTGGAATTATCCGCTGCTGCTCTTGCTCTCGTGGTCGGTGAATGTGTTGTTGGCGCTCCTCGGCGCCTTCCTCCTCTATCAATCGGCAAACCGGGCAAAAGCGGCGATGCTCGCCGGGCTCAACCGACAAATCGTCCAGACCTTGGGAATCGGGAAGGATCACGACGTCCGAGTGAAACAGATTCAGCATATCATCAGCGAGGTAGAAGACAACGAACAGGGTGCCTTTGTGCCGCTCTATCAGCAGCCGGTGGTCGAATCGTCGTTGTATGGTCTCGTGGCCCTGCTTCAATACTTGTATCTGAAATAGGATTGCTTATGCGAACAGTTCACATGGGTGGATTAAAGGTCCGACTCACCGGCGGGGTAGATGGGCAGGGGGGTGGTGATGGTCCAGTCATCATGCTGCTCCATGGATTCGGCGCGCCGGGGGATGATCTGGTGCCGCTTGCCGACGTGATCGACGCGCCGACTGGGACGCGTTGGCTCTTCCCGGAAGCACCGCTCTCGCTCAACATGGGATTCGGCGATTCGCGCGCCTGGTGGATCATTGACTTCGCGCGCATCCAGGAAGATCGCGCCGCAGGCCGCATTCGTGATCTGTCTGTGGAAGTTCCACAAGGCCTGGCCCTAGCACGTGAACGGTTTCTAGTCTTTCTCAAAGAACTCCCAAAACAACTCCCGATCGATTACAAGAAAACCGTGATCGGCGGCTTCTCACAGGGAGCGATGCTCACCTGTGATGCCGTCTTGCAGACCGACTATCCATTCGCTGGGCTGGTGCAGCTATCCGGGAACTTGCTGGCTCAGGCGGTCTGGGGGCCATGTATGCCGAAGCGGAAGGGGCTCCCGGTCTTCCAAAGTCATGGTACGCAAGACGATGTTCTTCCGAACATCGGAGCCGAGCGTCTTCGTGATGCGCTGACGCAAGCGGGCCTCGCCGTGGAGTGGCACAGCTTCCGAGGTGGGCATGCGATTCCCGAAGCGGTGCTGCGGCGACTGGGGCCGTTCATCACAAAGAGATTCGGAGGATGAACATGCAGCCTTTCGAGCTCATTGGCGCAGATGGCAAACGGATCAAAGGTGATCGCGGCAATGGCGAAAATCGGCAGATCCTCTTCATCACCGGTTTTCTGTCCAAGCGGTGGGGCAATAAGAGTAAGGCGCTGGCGCAATGGTGTCAGGAGAAGGGGTGGGGGTTTTGTTGTTACGACGTGCGTGGGTTCGGTGATTCAGAAGGACAGTTCACGGACTACACCCTTTCGGATTGGATTGCCGATGCACGGATAGTAGTGAAGTCGATCGAGGCTGGGCCACCCGTCACCATCGTAGGCAATTCGCTTGGCAGTTGGATCGCCTGGCTGGTCGCGCAGGAATTCTCAGTTGTAGAAGAACTGATTTTGATCGCGCCGGCATTTAACATGATGGGTGAGCGAGCCAAGACCATCCCCCAGGAACGGCTCCACGACTGGCATACTGCCGGATGGATGCCGTGGGACGATGATCCGGCACATCGGGATTGGCCCTTGTCCTGGACGTGGGTGGAGGAAAGCGAACAGTACTGGGCCAAGACATGTGACATCGCCCGTCACGTCAAGACGACGATTCTTCATGGACAGGGCGATATTGTCATTTCCCCGGATGGAAGCCGGCGGTTTGCCGATGAACTGCGTCGTCGCGATCCCAGTTCTCTACTTGATCTCAGACTGATTCCAGGCGACCATCGGCTGAGTAGTCCTGAACATCTGGAGCTCTTTCGCCGATTGGTCATGAGGGAGACGTAATGCTTGTTCTCATCCATAAAGAATGTGGTGGTCCCGCCTTGGACGAATCGCCGGTGGGTGAAGTCTGCGCCATCCCCATCGACCGGTTTCCCTTCTCCTGTTTTACCTGCCTGGAAGAGATCGTCGATGAATCCGAAGTGCGGTTGTCGGAGGAGTTGGGGATCTGACCGATCTAGACTCTAGAGCAGACTCCTAAGACATGTTCTCTGTCCTAGACCGACCACCCAACTTGCTCCAAACTGCAGCTCGGGCTATCCGACCGGTGTCCGCACATGTTCAGGCCGGATGCCAAGCCCGATCATTCTGGCGGGGATCCGGCGAAGAACGGGGAATTGTGCAAGCAGCCGGAAGGCATAAGGAGGCGTCAGTGGAACTGTGCTATCCAGCACACGTCTGATGCCGCGGTTCTGGACAGTGAGCTGGACTCGCTGCGTCATCTCGGTGGGCCAGGCGCGGCGGGCTTGCACCTTGGCTAAGTCCGCTTTAGTCACGTGCCCATTGCGCAACGGTTTCCACAAGAGATTTCCTGTCGCCACCGCGTCCTGAATCGCTAGATTAATACCAACTCCCCCGACCGGCGACATGGCATGGGCCGCGTCCCCGATACAAATAAGTCCGGGTCTATACCACTGCCGCAACCGATCGACTTGCACCGTCAGCAGTTTGATCGGTTCCCAGTCTTGTAGTTCGTGGACACGATCTGCGGTAAACGGGGCTAGCTTTGCCACGCTCTCGTGGAACAGCGGGAGGCCCTGCGCTCGAACCTCAGCCAGTGATCCCTTGGCAATGACGAAGCCGCATTGCCAGTAGTCACCCCGGTTTAACATGATGAAGATTCGACCGGTATCGAAGCGACCCATCGGATCGACCGGGTCGCTAGGCTTGCGTGATAATCGGAACCAGAGCACATCCATAGGCGCGCCGAATTCTTCTACCGAAAGCCCCGATCGTTTGCGGACAATAGAGTGTCGACCATCGGCTCCCACGACGAGTGTGGCGCGAACCTCCAGCGGCCCAGCAGGCGTGTCAGCGTGAAGCCCAATGACAGCACCATCACGTTCGATCAGGTTCGTGACGTCCGCACTCATGCGGACGTGAAAGGTGGAATACTGGCTCCCCACCTCCACAAGAAAGTTCAGAAAGTCCCACTGCGGCATGAAGGCAACGTAGCGGCACTGAGTCGGTAAATGCGAGAAGTCCGCCACCGTGAATTCCAGATCCCCAAACCGTGCATTGATCCGAGATACTTTTTGGTGGGGCAACTGCAGGAATCGTTCTAGCATCCCCAACTCGTGCATGATTTCCAATGTCGAGGGGTGCAGCGTGTCGCCACGAAAATCACGAAGAAAATCCGCGTGCTTTTCCAGGACGAGCACCGAGACGCCGGCTCGAGCTAACAGCAGGCCCAGCATCATCCCGGCCGGCCCTCCGCCGGCTATGCAGCACTGAACCGAGATGGTTTCCGGCATCAGATCTCCGACGACAGGTGGAGAAAGCGGGTAGGGAGGATTATAAGCGAAGAACTGCATCGTTGACGAAGGCTGCTCTATTCTCGTCGATCCCCTTCTCTTTCCCCTCCCTCAGTGGAAATATCCAACAGATCCGGGGTAAGGTGTCTCCCGGTTCATTATTTGGATAAGAGATCAGCCATGACTTCATCACGACAACACAATAGCGGGCCGGATTCAGACGGTCCGGATGTTCCTGAACCAACCCATGCCGAGCGGGCGAAGACGCTGGTGTACTTGCAGCAGACAGGCAGTCTTTCGACCCTCTCGCGCAAGCAGCCAGGCTGGCCCTTTGGGTCGGTGATGCCCTACGGGTTGGATGCTCAAGGGCAACCGGTCTTTTTGATCAGCACGATGGCGATGCATACGCAAAACCTCCTGGGCGATCCACGTGCCAGCTTACTGGTGACTCCGCCTGAGAGCAGGATCGATCCCCTTGGGGCGGCCCGGGTCACGTTGATGGGCTCCGTGACTAAAGTGCCTAAAGAGGAGAACGCCGAGGTTCGCGCCTGTTACCTGGACCGCCATGCCAACGCCTCCTACTGGGTGGACTACCAAGATTTCGGTTTCTTCCGCATGGCCCTCGCGGAGATTTACTTTGTCGGTGGGTTTGGATCGATGGGCTGGGTGATACCGGCTGATTATGTCGCGGCAGCCGTAGACCCGCTTGCTGATGCATCCTCGAATCTAATCCACGAGCTCAACACCCAGCAAGCGGAGACATTGTTACTGTTGGCTCGTGCGTTAGGCGATGTGGAGGCGCAGCAGGCGACGGTGACCGCATTGGATCGGCTCGGGTTTCATCTTCGGTTGACCACTCCTGGCCGGATGCAGGGCGGGCGTGTGGCATTTTCCAGCCCAGTGCGTACCGAAGCAGAAGTCAGAGCCAGCTTGGCTGGCCTGGCCGCTCAGGTGAACGCCGGACTCCCAGTCCTGCATTCGCTGTAGGCGGCTCGTGCATGAATGCCGAGAGGAGCGTGTGTTCTTCAGCGAAACCGTAGATCACTAACTCGATAGGGGAACGAATGGCAACGAACGATAAACAGGTTATTTTTTCACTCGTCAATGTTGGGAAGGTCTATCCGCCGAAGCGGCAGGTGCTGCGGGAGATCTACCTTGGCTTCTACTATGGCGCGAAGATTGGTGTCCTGGGTCTGAATGGTTCAGGCAAGAGCTCGCTGCTCAAGATCATCGCAGGGGCCGATCCGAACTATACCGGTGAAATTACGCGGTCGAAAGGCTACAGCGTCGGCCTGCTGGAACAGGAACCGCAGCTGGACCCAAACAAGACGGTCAAGGAAGTGGTCGAAGAGGGGAAAGCCGAGCTGGTCGCGCTGATGCATGAGTACGAAGCTGTCAGCAATAAGATGGGCGAAGTCGGTCCCGATGAGATGGAAAAGCTCATCGACAAGCAGGCGCAGTTGCAAGAGAAGATCGAAGCCGCCAACGGCTGGGAACTGGAAAGTCAGCTCGACCTTGCCATGGATGCGTTGCGTTGCCCGCCTGCTGATCAGAAGGTGGGGCTCCTGTCCGGTGGTGAAAAACGTCGGGTGGCGCTCTGTCGTCTGATGATCCAAGAGCCGGATATTCTCTTACTCGATGAGCCGACGAACCATCTCGATGCGGAATCGGTCCAGTGGCTCGAACAGCATCTGCAACAGTACAAGGGGACGGTCATTGCCGTGACGCACGACCGGTACTTTTTGGACAATGTGGCTGGGTGGATTTTGGAGTTAGACAGAGGCCATGGGATTCCGTTCCAAGGCAATTACAGCTCGTGGTTGGAACAGAAGAAGGATCGACTGGAAAAAGAGGAAAAGGCGGAGTCGAAGCGGAAGAAAACACTTGAACACGAGTTGGAATGGATCCGGATGTCGCCGACGGCGCGGCAGTCGAAGGGCAAGGCGCGGTTGAACCGCTATGAGGAACTGGTGAATCAGAAGCAGGACCAGGTGGCAGCTGATCTGGAAATCTATATTCCGCCAGGACCTCGGCTCGGCGATGTCGTCATTGAAGCCAACGGGATCAGCAAAGCCTTCGGCGACAATGTGCTCTACGAGAAGGTCAATTTCAACCTGCCGAAGGGCGGTATTGTCGGAGTGGTCGGGCCGAACGGCGCGGGCAAGACAACCATGTTCAAGATGATTATCGGCAAGGAAAAGCCGGATGCCGGATCGATCAAGATCGGTGAGACGGTCAAACTCGGCTATGTCGATCAAGATCGGAGCTTGGACGGGAACAAGACCGTGTACGAGATCATTTCGGAGGGTCAGGACACGATCAAGCTCGGGAAGGCGGAGGTCAATGCCCGTGGCTACTGTGCCCGCTTCAACTTCGCCGGGACGGATCAGCAGAAAAAAGTGAAGGAGCTCTCAGGCGGCGAACGCAATCGGGTGCATCTTGCGCGCATGCTGAAAGAGGGCGCGAACCTCATCATTCTCGACGAACCAACGAACGATCTGGACGTGAATACCTTGCGCGCGCTTGAGGAAGGACTGGAAAATTTCGCCGGCTGCGCCGTGATCAGCAGCCACGACCGCTGGTTTCTCGACCGGCTCGCCACCCATATTCTCGCCTTTGAAGGAGACAGTAAGGTGGTCTGGTTTGAAGGCAATTACAGCGACTACGAGGCGGATCGGAAGAGGCGCTTGGGCAAAGATGCCGATCAGCCTCACCGGATTCGGTACCGGAAGCTCACCCGAGGATAGGCGCCGCTCGCTCGTCGCAGTGATCCCTGGCCCGCATTATTCATGAGCGCTTCTACTGCAACCGCCGACACGCCGCTTCGACAAGCTGGCATGCGGCTACTCGGCATGCCAGCGGGCAGGCTCGCCCCTCGTGATCTCGATATATTATTTCACGTATGCCTCGGTCTGTCGGGGCTCCTCGTGCCCGTCTCGTCTGGCGCCTCGTCGGTTTCGTCATGAACTGTCATGAATAATGCGGGCTGGCCCACGCACTCTGCCGCCGATCCGCACGATCTCCACTGTCCCCGTGGGTGCTCGACCGCTCGATAGACCTCAGACCCCGCTCGTCCTCTCAAGAATCGTCAGCGATGTCCGAAAAGATATTGACAAGGAACGTTCTCATCTTGGTGCAGGGTGTGCTTGTCTCTGAGGCATAATCGGCTCTTCCCGTGATGGCGCTTGTGGGCACCTGGCTCCAAAACCAGGCTGGTCTGTGCATGATTGATCTGGATGAGGAGCATGCGATAAGACGCTGTGCGTTCGATGTGATAACACCCGAGCGTCGGGCTTCATTCATCGACATGCACTAAGCGGTGATCAAGGGAGCAACGCGAGCGCTTCAGTGTGAGATTCAAGGGTTCAAGAGGACGAGACGATGGATGGAAACCCACGCAATCCCATTTTTCACAATCCGGTGACGGGCCACACAGAGCATCTTGCGGTGACTCACGATATCACCGAGCGCAAACGGGCGGACCAGGATCTGAGGGAGCGTGAAACAGCGCTTGTGCGGTTCAAATACATCCTCGATCAGACGCTGGACTGCATATTCATGTTCCACCCCAATACCCTGAGTTTCACCTACTGCAATCACGGCGCCTGTGAGCAAGTCGGCTACAGTCAAACCGAACTGCTCGCCATGACCCCCCTCGACATCAAGCCCGACTTCACTCTGGACCGGTTCCGGGCGATGGTGCAGCCGCTCATCGACGGCACGTGGCCGTCCTTGAACTTCGAAACCCTTCACCGGCACAAGGACGGCCACGACATCCCCGTGGAAATCCTCCTGCAACTAGTGCGAGAGGAAGGAGGAGACCCACTCTTCGTTGCCATCGTCCGCGACATCACCGCCCGCAAACAGGTGGAGGAAGAGCTCCGGAAGGGCGAAGCCCGGTTGAATGAGGCTCAGCGTCTCGCGCATATCGGCAGCTGGGAATTGGATCTGACGACGAACCGCCTCAGCTGGTCCGACGAGATTTACCGGATCTTCGAAATTGATCGGAACAGTTTCGGCGCCTCGTACGACGCCTTCTTGTCCGTCGTGCACCCGGATGACCGTCCCGCTGTCAATCAGGCCTATACCGAGTCGGTACGGAATAAAAGGCCGTACGAGATTGTGCATCGCCTGCTCATGCAGGATGGGCGGATCAAGCATGTCCAGGAACGGTGCGAAACGATCTATGACCCCCAGGGGACGCCTCAGCGGTCGTTCGGCACCATCCAGGATGTGACCGAGCGGATGCGGCTGGCCGAACGAGAAGTGGTCAGGACCGAGCAGTTAAAGCGATTGTCCGAACTCAGCCTGACCCTGTCCGGCGATCCCACGGAGATCTTTGAGCGGGTCGTACGCATGATCGGGGAGTTGTTCAAGGTGCGTGTTGTCTGCCTTTCCGAAGTAGTCGGGCCCGAGCTCCATTTCAAGGCGGTCTACCTCAATGGCGCGGTGGTGCGCGACGCGGGCCGATGTCCGCTGGCCATCACCCCGTGCGCTACCGTGGAGCAGGACAAGGAGTTGCGCCTCTTCGACTGTGTTATGGAGCGGTTCCCTCAGGCCTCCTTCCTGCGGGACCACCAAGCCGTGTCGTATTGCGGGTTTCCCGCGCTCGACGGTCATGGCCAGGTCGTGGCGGTCATCTGTCTGTTGGACGACAAGCCCCGTGTGTTTACCGAGGAAGAGCAGGAGCTGTTGCGGGTATTCGGCCAACGCGTCGCGATCGAGATCGAACGAGCCCGATACCTTGCCGACCAAAGGCGTCATGCGGACGAGCGTCAGCGATCGCACGACTTCATTCGTCAGATCATCGATACGTCCCCCAACTTCATTTTTGCGAAAGACCGAGAGGGCCGGTTCACCTTGGCCAATCAGGCCGTGGCCGAAGCCTATGGGACGACGGTGGAGCACCTGATCGGCAAGACTGATGCCGACTTCAACCCCGATCAGTCCGAGGTGGAGTTCTTCCGCCGGAAGGATCTACAAGTCATGGATTCCTTGCAGGAATGGTCTACCCCGGAAGAGAAGATCACGGATGCCACCGGAACCGTCCGCTGGCTGCAGACCGTCAAACGGCCGATTCTCGATGAACAGGGCGCGGCAACCATGGTCCTTGGAGTGGCCACCGATGTCACTGAACGAAAACGGGTCGAAGAAGCGCTCCGGGCAAGCGAGTCCCGTTTCCGACTCACGCTGGATGTTGTCACAGTCGGCTTGTGGGACTGGAATCCCTTGACGCTGCAGGCCTATTACAGTCCCAGTTGGGTTCGTCTCTTGGGCCTTGAGGACCAGGACATTGCTCTGAACAACATATACGATTGGAGAAACCGTATTCATGACGAGGACCGCTCTGGGGTTGAGCAGGCGCTGAATGATCACCTTGAAGGGAGAACTTCCAGCTATATGGTCGAGCACCGCGTCCACCACCGCTCAGGCGAGTGGAAATGGTTTGCAATGCGCGGGAAGGTGGTACAGCAGGATGACCTGGGCCGTCCCGTCCGTATGATGGGCACGATGATCGACATCACGGAGCGCAAATTATCGGAGGGTGCGCTGGCACAAGCTGCACAGGATCTGGAACGAAAAAACCGAGAACTCGAGGAGGCTCGGGATAAAGCGCTTGAGGCTGTGAAGATCAAAGCCGAGTTTCTGGCCACCATGAGCCATGAGATTCGGACACCGATGAATGGCGTCATCGGGATGACCGGACTTCTTCTCGACACCGCACTGACGCTGGAACAACGCGAATACGCGGAAACAGTCCGACTGTCCGGAGAACACCTGTTGGAGATCATCAATGAGATTCTTGATTTCTCTAAAATTGAGGCTGGCAAGCTTGATCTGGCAGACGTCAATTTCGATCTCCACGCAACGGTGGAAGACGCAATCAGCCTGCTCGGCCAGCGGGCCTATCCCAAAGGTCTTGAGCTCACTTGTCTTGTGCAAGCGGGTGTACCGACGTTATTACGAGGTGATCCCGGTCGACTGCGCCAGGTTTTGGTGAATTTGATCGGCAATGCCATCAAATTCACCGAACGCGGCGAAATCGTCGTGACCGTCAGTGCTTCGGATGAGCATGAGCGCGTCACACCGGCAAGCCTGAATCCATCGCGTCGATGGTTTCGAGTTGAGGTCTCGGATACTGGAATCGGTATTTCGCCGGAGCAACAGGCGAAACTTTTTCAACCCTTCTCTCAAGCTGATGGTTCCACCACGAGGAAATATGGAGGTACCGGACTCGGGCTCGCCATTTGCAGAAAGCTTGTGGAACTGATCGGCGGGCGCATCGGTGTGGATAGCCAGGTCGGCGTCGGCAGTGTCTTTTGGTTCACCGTGCCCTTTCACCTACAACCAGAGGGAACTCAGCAAGCCACACTGCCATCGGCGGCGCTCAAAGGCCGAAGAATCTTGATAGTCGACGATCATGCGACGAATCGGAGGGTGCTTGAGCTCTATCTCGACGGGAGAGGTGCGATGTACAAAAGTGTCGAGAATGGGGTGCAAGCGTTGCAGTGCCTTCGGGATGCAGCGACGCAGCAGACCCCATTCGACTTAGCTATTTTGGATATGCAAATGCCGGGTATGGACGGTCTGGAATTAGCTCGGCAGATCAAGTCCGATCAAGCAATCAGCGCCGGGCGCCTTGTATTGTTAACGTCGGTCGGTCAGCGCGGCGATGCCAAAGCGGCTCAAAGCGCAGGAATCGACGCCTATCTGATGAAACCAATCCGGCAATCGCTTTTGTATGAGTGTCTCGATCTTGTTTTGGGTAGCATTCCCAATGCCGTTGCTTCCACTCACCAGACTGCCACTCCGATCATTACCCGGCATAGCCTGTCGGAAGCGCAGGCGCGATCCAGGCCGCTTGTCCTTGTGGTGGAGGACAACCCGGTGAATCAAAAGGTTGCGGCGAATATGGTTGAAAAACTCGGATATCGTGTCAATGTGGCGGCCAACGGACGAGAAGCGGTCGAGTCGCTCGCACGGATTCCGTATGCCCTGGTGTTCATGGATTGTCAGATGCCGGGAATGGATGGGTTTGAAGCGACAAGAGTGATCAGGAATCAGGAGGCGAGTCTCCAGCAGGCCGGTGGGAAGTTGCCGCGCCTGCCGATCATTGCGATGACCGCCAATGCCATGAAGGAAGATTGCGATCGATGTCTGGCCGCCGGGATGGATGACTTTCTCAGCAAGCCGGTGACGAGCAAATCCCTCGCTTCGATCCTGAGTCACTGGCTGCCCCTCGAACAAGTTCCGGCCAAGGCAGACGCAAAAGCCGCGTAACCGGCTGTGTACCTCTTTCCCTTCTCGACCGATATACCGCTCTCCATATGAATCTACGACAGTTGGGAGGTGATGGCTCCTCGACAGAGGCGAGCCCTCGCTTATCACATCTTCCAACTAACAGCCTGAAGTCGTACAATCTGCGATCTCCCATTTGGGGCGATGTGCATCGATGGTGCATTGGTATAGATGGGCACCATACACAGCGGGCAGCGCTCTGGATGGCTTGCCGGATGTGTTTGCTATGCGCGCTTTCCCCATTGACGCACTATGAAGCCACGTGTCATCGTTACCGGAACGGCAGGCCTGATAGGACGGTACTTCGTGAAGTCCGCCGCTCGATGGGCGCCCGGGTGGGAGGTCTGTGGCCTCAGCCGCGCTGACCTTGATCTCACGGATCACGCCGCCGCCGATCAGGTTTGGCAGCGTCTCAAGCCCAACGCAGTCATTCACTGTGCGGCTGTAAGTCGAACGACAGAGTGCGAGCGAAGTCCTCAGCTAGCCCGTCGTATAAATGTGGACACCACGGCGTATCTGGCTCGACTCTCCCGGGACATTCCCTTTATCTTCTTGTCGAGCGGGGAAGTATTCGACGGCAAGGCGGGTTGGTACCAAGAGACAGATGGGCCCAATCCGATCAATATCTACGGCAAGACCAAGCTTGAAGCGGAACAGCGCGTGTTGGACAATCCTCGGCATACGGCGGTCCGGATCGTCCTCACGGCGGGTGCCTCACAGTATAGCGATCGAAGTTTCGTGGAAGATATGTGTCGGTCTGTGAAGAATGGCAAGCAGCTGACGCTGTATGGTGATGAATTTCGCTGCCCGTTGCCGGCAGGGGCCATTGTCCGCTCAGTATGGGAGTTACTCGACAATGGCGCGCCTGGTCTCTACCATCTCGGTGGACGAGAACGGCTGTCACGTTGGGAGATCGGACAGGCGCTTTTGCAGTGGTATCCAGAGCTGCAAGGCCATTTGGCTGAAGGATCCGCTGGGGAACATGCCGGTGCCCCCAGACCTGCGGATCTTTCATTGAACTGTGAAAAAATCCAGGCACTCTTGTCGTTTCCTATCCCAGGGTTTCGCAGTTGGTTGAAGAATCGGAAGTGCCAAGGTGACGACGTGTGGGACTATGAACCGAGTGTGTTGTAAAGGGAAGGACTGATGGGACCAGAAGAAGGAATAGACGTATCGGATCCGTTGCAGCTTGTCGTGATTACTTATGTCGTCATGGCGGTCGTCATGGGTTTCCTGTGGGTTGTGCAGAAGAAGACAAAAAATGCTTCGATCGTCGACGTCGCGTGGTGTGCGGGGCTGATCGCTGCGGTGTTGTCGTATATGACTCAGGCTCCTGCCGGAGTCGAGCGCATCCTACTCACTGCGATGCTGGTCCTGCTCTATGCCGGCCGTCTGGGACTCCACATTTATTCCCAACGCATGACTGGGCAACCGGAGGACAGCCGCTATCGCCGCCTGCGACAAAAATGGGGTGATGCAGAGTCGGTCAATATGTTTGTGTATTTTCAATGGAGGGCGCTGTCCGTGGCGGTGTTTTCCCTTCCGTTTCTGGTGGTGCTCTGGAATACTCGTATTCCATCTTCAGTGGTCGAGATGGTCGGATTGCTGATCTGGAGCGTGGCCGTGGCTGGTGAAGCAAAGGCAGATCGGCAGCTTGTTCATTTCCGTGCCGATCCAAGGAATGAAGGTCGTGTCTGCAGAGAGGGGCTGTGGCACTACTCCCGCCACCCGAATTACTTTTTCGACTGGCTGCACTGGTGCTCGTATGTCGTCATGACAATGGGAGCACCAGGCTGGTTATACACCTGGATTGGTCCGATCGTGATGGGCTGGTTACTGTACAGAGTGACTGGTATTCCACGGGCGGAAGAGCAAGCCCTTGTAAGCCGTGGGGAAGAGTATAAAGCCTATCAGGCGACAACCAATGCATTTTTTCCATGGCACCCGCGGCAAGGGCCGGAGACGTCCGTTCATTCATGACGCCGTCAGGCTGACCGTTGCCGAGTAGGCTGCAAAACAACTCATGCTGCCCCTGTAGCCATTATGAGCATCGAGGGTTGAGACCACGCTGGACAGCCATGCAGGATGTGCACACAGTCCGCTGTTCTCGCCCGCCCGACACCGGCGCGCCTCTCCGCAGACAAGGCCGCTGACCCTAAGGTATTGAAAGAGCCTTTATCAGGTGTCATCGCCGACTTGCTGGCAACGCAGTAGCGTCTATTTTCTGCTGTCGAGATCGGCAAGCCGTGCCCGAGCGATTTCAGCCACTTTAGTCGATGGGTAGAGATTCACTAGTTCTTGGTAGAGCTGCTTGGCATGGGGGACATTCCCTTGGTTTTCTTCGAAGGCTGCCGTTTCAAACAGCTCGTTTGCCTTTTGATCGGAGCAGCCGAGCAACATCAAGCAGAGGGCACAGAGTACAAGTCGTGCGGTTATCATCGTCATCCTTTCCAGGCGTCTCTCCGCTGTGACACCTTCGTGTTCGCGTGAGTCAATCCTGATCCGAGAGAGTCGATTCCGTAGCGTGGAGCGGAGATCCCTTCGCTTCGGCATTGTGGACAGCGGCTTGGTCGCGTCAATCTGGTGCGATCACGGAACATAAATTTACAATCCAAACAGATGGACGGCTCGAGGATAAACCGTCGTGAACGGTCCCGCGACACCGTTTTTACCACATGAGCCAAGTGCTCCTCCACCTGTCCTTCCGGAATCCTGAGTATGGGAGCCAGTTGCTCTGCGGTCATCCGAGTATCCGTCAAGAGATCGGTGATGCGCTGACGCAGGGTCTGCTCGAGTGGCAACATGTCCGTATGGTACGGACTGGGGCACAGAAAATCCAGATGGTCGGGGAAGGTCTTCCATGAATCATCTTAAGTCTTGCGCACTTAACGGTTGCGCCGATGCCTCCATTCTGGCACAATCCGTCCCCGCATCCGTTACCACATCACGATCAATCCACTGGCCGGGCCTCTCCGTCGTCTTCGGGCAATTGGTATCCGGCCAGTGTGCTTATAGACCAGGAGGTTTGGAGCCATGAAGTTCCTCGCAGTCCATCCAGGTCCGCTCATGTACACCAAGATCTATCTACGTCTGGAGCCGCTCGGTCTGGAGATGGTGGCCCAGGCAGTCCGCCAAGCCGGGCATGAGGTTCGTCTCATCGACCTCCAGGCTGACACATGGAAGGATTACCTCGCGCTCATCACCACCTGGAAACCAGACGTGGTGGCATTCGGCTGCAACTATTTGGCGAATGTGCCGGAGATCGTGAACTTAGCCAAACTCACGAAGAAAGAGTTGCCCAACTGCTTCGTCTTCGTCGGTGGCCATAGTGCCTCATTCGTAGCGAAGGATTTTTTGGAACACGGCAACGGCGCCATCGATTGCGTCCTCAAGGGCGAAGGGGAGGTGGCCGCTCCTAAATTGCTGATGGCGGTTGAACAGGACCGCAAGGCGATCACCAAGGTCCCGGGGGTAGTGACGCTTGATGGCGAAGGACCACCGCCGCAATTCATCGAGAATCTGGACGATGTGCGTCCTGCCCGCGATCTCCTCCGCAACCGGCACAAGTACTTCATCGGAGTGCTGGATCCTTGCGCCTCGGTCGAATTTGCACGAGGTTGTCCCTGGGATTGTTCCTTCTGCAGCGCCTGGACCTTTTATGGGCGCAGCTATCGCATGGTCAGTCCCGAAAAAGCCGTTGAGGAGTTGGAGCAGGTTCAAGAGCCAGGCATCTTTCTGGTTGATGATGTGGCCTTCATCCAGGGCAAGCAGGGCATGGAGATCGGCGAAGCGGTGGCGCGGCGAGGAATTAAGAAACAGTACTACATGGAGACGCGCGGCGATGTCCTGCTGCGTAACAAGGAAGTCTTCCAATTTTGGAAGACGCTGGGACTGCAGTACATGTTCTTGGGTGTGGAGGCCATCGATGCGGAAGGCCTCAAAATGCATCGTAAGCGCATTTCGTTGGGCAAAAACTTCGAGGCCCTCGAATTCGCTCGGTCCCTCGGGATCACCGTCGCCATCAATCTTATCGCTGATCCTGATTGGGACCGGCAGCGATTTGAGGTCATCCGGCAGTGGTGCCTCGAAATTCCTGAGATCGTCAATATCAGCGTCAACACTCCGTATCCCGGCACCGAGAGCTGGCTCACGGAATCCCGCAAGCTTCACACAAGGGACTACCGCCTCTTCGATATTCAGCATGCCGTCATGCCAACCAAGATGCCGCTCCATGAGTTTTACGCGGAACTGGTCAAGACTCAACAAGTCTTAAACAAGAAGCATCTGGGCTGGGCTGCGCTCAAGGGCACGGCTAAGATTGCGGCTGGGCACTTGATGAAGGGACAGACCAACTTCATCAAGATGCTGTGGAAGTTCAACAGTGTCTACAATCCCGAGCTGCAGATGGCGGATCACCGCCGTCCGGTGACGTATGAGATGTCGATGCCGCCGGAGAAGAAAGACAAGATTGATCCGAAACAGTTGTTTATCCTGCCCCCGAAAGGCCGTCAGGGACGAGCGATCGACGATGCAACTGAGACGTTCGTTGATGAGACTCGCATGGGCACGGTGGTCTGATCG
>JAOUHD010000020.1 GCA_029865345.1 Nitrospira sp. | reverse complement strand
TCCCCTGCCTGCTTCTGGGTCAGCTTCTTTTCCAGCGCCTGTCGAATCACAGGCAGCCGTCGCAATTCCTTCACGCTCATGATGACCCTGTCCTCTCCGACCATCCCGCCCTCCTGGTGAGAGCCGGTAGTCTACCAAGCAAGAGGACATTTCTATCTTGGTCAAAGCGGACATTATCATCTTGGGATTACACGAGTTGCAGGCTGTATGGATGACCTTCTATAATTGACAGACATCGACTTGTCGTCAATTGTTATTTCTGGGGGATAAGAAAGCATGAGCACGTTGCCACTGATGTTTAAGAAAGAAGGATTGGTCGAAAAACATCAGCTTGAAGGAGTTGATCCGAGTGATCGATATTTCAACCGCACCATTCTGGTCAATCGGACCCCATCGGGATACTCGGGGAAGATTATGTATGAAGCCTTCGTTGTTGAGAGTCCTTCACACTCGACCATTGCCGCAACAGTGAAAGAATTAGTGGATAAACTTCAAGGGTTCGGGTTCACTCGCATGAGAACGCGGGCCAATTTCAAGGGGACTCGCTATCTGGCTGAAAAAGAAACGTGGCTTGACTACCCAGATCAGGCTTAAATCGAGCCGATGAATTCCTGATACACCAGATCATGGATCGCCGGACGGAACTCACGAATTGCTTCATTCCTGCTCGATGGATGCACTCGATTTGAGAGCAGAACGACCTCCAGCTCTCGCACAGGATCAATCCAGAGGGACGTCCCCGTGTAGCCGAGATGGCCAAATGATTGAGCTGCAAACTGGCATCCTGCAGATGAAGGGACGGACGGTGTATCCCACCCGAGCGCCCAACTGGAAGATCCTTCTAATTTCTGTCTTCGCGTAAATTCATGGACCATGGCCCAATCGAGGATTGTGACTCGGCCGTGATAAGCTCCCAACCACTCGCCTGAGATCGCCAGCACCGCGTCTACAGTCCCAAACAGCCCGGCATGACCAGCCTCACCACCCAACGCAGCTGCATTCTGATCGTGGACTTCTCCACATAAGAGATGTCCTCGCCATCGATCAATTTCCGTCGGCGCTACACCACTCATATCGGCATCTAGGCTATTAGGAAGTGCACGGTGCTGTCCGGGCAGGATAAATCCCATCCGGGGCTTACCCAACGGGCACACAATGTGCTCGAGAAAATACTCGCTCATCGATTGTCCGCTGATTCGCTCAATAATAAAGCCGAGCAACATGAAGCCGAGATCGCTGTACAGGCTGCGTGTGCCTCGTTCGTATACTGGCGCCTCAGACCGAATGAGGCTGAGCATCGCGCGTTTGGCCTGCGCTCGCTCGCCAGCCGACGAAGGGATTACTCCATCCGGTCTGAGCTGTTCATAGAATCCCCGCCAGCCAGGCAAACCGGAAGAATGCGTAAGGAGGTGGCAAATCGTCGCAGAGCCGATGAACGTATCGGCACATTCTGAAAGATGGTCGGCCACATAGTCATCAAGCTGGCAACGGCCTTTCTGCATCAACAAAACGAGGGCCGTAACGGTGGCCAACGGTTTTGTCAACGAAGCCAGGTCATAAATTGTGGAGGAACTGACGGGAGATCCTGGAGGGACGGTTGAAAGATGACCGGCATGAAAGCGAGAAACCGGTCTATTGCCACACCGCACCGCCAATACAGCCCCCGGAAAGACCCCGTCGGTAACGGCTCGATCGAGTGCTGCTTGGATCACACTAAGATTGGGCATCGGGATGAGGATGACGGGAAATGCTCAGGGGTAATGATCACGCATTACGCATGCGGTAGCGCTTTCAACCCGAACGGTCAACGGGTAGGGCTTGATTCCCCTTCCAGCTTTTCTTCCTGCATGACGCCATGATCCTGGTACGCTTCACTGGCTTCCACGTCCAACATCCGCTCGAAGGTATGAAGCGTCGCCCGCATCCGCTCAACCATGAGCAGCCGCTGCTTCTGCAGCAGAGACAAGTCTCGCTGTGTGTTTCCTAGCTCCACTCGCGCTTGTCGGAATAACTCGCTGGCTTTCAGTTCCGCCTCTTTGACGATCAACTCGGCATCGCGTTGCGCGCTTCGCTTGACATCCTCGGCCAACGACTGCGCCGAGATCAATGTGGTAGACAAAGTCGCCTCAGTCCGTTTGAGATCCGAGACCTGCTGTTCAAGCGTCATAATTCGATCACGCAACGTGGCATTGTCACGATTCAGATATTCGACGGTTTGTGCAATCTCTTCTAGAAAGCGGTTGACCTCTTCACGGTCATAGCCACGAAGCTTGACTTGAAAGACCATCTGTTGAATGTCGAGCGGTGTGATCTTCATGGCATCCCCCATTCGTTGAATCAATTCATCCGTACCGCGAGGTCCTTAATCGACTGTACGACCGCAATCTGCAAAAACCAGATGGTCACGATGACGATCAATGGCGACCAATCCATGCCCATCCCCGAGCCCAATCGCCGTCGGATCGGGACCAAAATCGGTTCAGTGACTCGGGTAAGGAATTGAACGATTGGATTCCACGGATCCGGATTCACCCAAGAAATCAGCGCTCGAGCAATGACGATCCAGCTATAGAACGTCAGCGCATAATCAAGTACCGTGGCCACCCCTAATAGCGTATTCCCCACAACAAACATCAGCCTCCGAGCTCCTGAGAACGTTTCGTTGCGGCCTCAACGGCGTCGATCAACACACCCCGGAGGCCTCCCTGTTCCAACCGATGCAAACCCACAATCGTCGTTCCTCCAGGAGACGCCACCTGATCCTTGAGACGCGCTGGATGCTGCCCAGTTTCTATGACCATCCGTGCCGCACCCAATACGGTCTGCGCTGCAAGGAGACTGGCCGTTTCCCGCGACAACCCCATCTTGACGCCGCCATCGGCCATCGCTTCGATCATGAGAAAGACGTACGCCGGTCCGCTTCCGCTCAAGCCGGTCACAGCATCCATGAAGCGCTCATCGACAGACGCCACCCGGCCAACCGACTCAAAGAGCTGTCGCGCACATGCCACGTCGCTCTCCCCTACCCCGGGACCGATCGCCAAGGCAGTCATCCCTTCACCCACCATCGCCGGCGTATTCGGCATCGCGCGAATGACGCGCGCCTGCGGCCCACAAGCCTCAATAATTCGCATGAGTTGCATTCCCGCAACCACCGAGATCACAAGCCGTTTCGCCAACCCATCCCCGATCTCCTTGAGGACTGCGGCCGTTACCTGAGGTTTCACGGCCAGCACAATGACATCTCCCGAGACTACTGCCTCATGATTCGTGGCACTAATCTGAACACCGTACTGCTGCTTGAGATGATCCAGGCGGGCCGTATCTGGATCAGCGACATGGATCTGCTCGGCCTTGTAGCCCCCTGAGGACAGCACTCCACTGATCAATGCCTCCGCCATCCGGCCACCGCCCACAAACGAGATATTAGGCATGACTGTTGGACTAGACATGCCGCGCTCCAAAGATGGCGGTGCCAACTCGGACCAATGTCGCCCCTTCCTCAATGGCCACGTCAAAATCGTTTGACATTCCCATTGACAGTTCATCCATCTCTACGGTCGGTAAGTTTAAGGCCGCGATCTGTCGAGCAAGTTCATAGAGTTTGCGGAAATGCGGCCTGGCCGAATCTTGACCAGTGGTCGGTGGAGGAATCGTCATGAGGCCTTTGATACACATATGAGAGAATTGGGCCATCATAGGTACTGATCGTACCACGTCATCGGGATGAAACCCTGCCTTGGTTGGTTCCCCTCCGATATTTACTTCCAGCAAGACATTCTGCCGACAACCGGCTTCCTCCGCACGACGATTGATTTCTTGCGCGAGGTCGACCGTATCTACCGAATGAATGAGGTCGAATCGACCGATTACAGATCGGACCTTCCTCCGTTGCAGCTGCCCGATAAAATGCCATTGAACCGGTGCCTCGGTGAACGCGGCTATTTTGGGAAGCGCTTCCTGTACCCGATTTTCACCTAGCATGCACAGACCGGCGCGCACACCTTCTGCGATATGTTCAACGGTCACGGTCTTCGTTGCGGCCACGAGCCGCACCGTACCGGCAGGACGTCCAGCTTTTTCCTCCGCCAACCGGATCTTCGTCAGAATCGATTGAACGCGTTTTGCGATCGTGTCAGGGATGAGCGGTTCCATGGTCCTCTCGCAGGAGTCGCGGCCGCTCATTCAGCAGCCCATTCTTCATTCTAGCGGAAGCGCATCCGAATTGGCAGAGCCTCACCTATGCTCGCCTCATCGGCAACCCGATGGCACTGACCATGGTCCCGTTGACCTTCCCCTCCCGCCGATAGGAAAAAAAGAGGTCTTCATGGCAAATTGTACAGACGTTGACAGTGGTGATGGACTTCGGAGATACCCCAAAGGCTTGCGCCTGTTCTCTGACGAGCGCTTTCAAATCAAGATGCACTCTTCCTGCCTCCTTCGTCCGAACCACCTTCTTCCAATCTGGAAATCCCTGATACAGATGGTCAAGAACCGGCTCATCCACTTCATAGCAGCAAACCCCAGCAGATGGACCGATACTGATCCGTACATGCTCTAGACGCGATCCAAAGCGAGACTCCAATAGGGCCAACGTTTTGGGAACAATGCCGGCAACCGCTCCTCGCCAGCCGGCATGGACTGCAGCCACAACCCGACGCTTAGGATCATGCATGAGAATCGGGACACAATCTGCCGTCCGTACCGCCACCATAATGCCAGGTTGATCGGTAACCAAGGCATCCCAACCTCCCACAAATCGATCTGTCGGGGCGAGGGCACGATCCACCACCAACGCCTCTGTCCCATGGACTTGCTTCACTGAGAGTGTCCATGAAGACGACGCCGCACCTGCTATTCTCCGCTGTGGAATACCTGTTTCAAGGCCAAGCCCCATGGCATGCCGACGGGTCCCGAAAAAATGGCGGACCTGAGTCCCGGCATCCGCAAACGCCGGCACGGTAATAACCGATGAGCTTGCCATAATCACATTCCCTGCCTCATCCCGTGAAGATCGGCACGAGATCAGTCTGTTTGTTTGCGAAGAAAGGTCGGCACATCCCATTCGTCTTCGGCGGTCATCACCGCTCGATCCATTGACTCTCGCACATCATTCATTCGTCTCAAAAAGGTGGGGCGATCGAGGTCTTTTATCGGTCGATCTCCCACTAATGAAGCACCCATGCCGCTTAACGCTGAGGGGACAGGTTTGGGCGGTCGACTCGTCCCCCGATCAGCTCCGATCGTGACGGACGCTGAGTCCTCTTCTCGTTCAAACCCGGTCGCGATCACCGTAATGATCAGTTCCTCGCCCATGTCCGGGTTGATGACCTGACCGACGATGATGTTGGCTTCAGGATCTGCCGCCTGCTGGATGATCGAGGCAGCTTCTTCGATCTCGTGCAGCGACATGCTGGGGCCTCCCGTAATATTCAACAGAACACCGCAGGCCCCCTCAACACTTCCTTCCTCAAGGAGAGGGCTGCACATAGCCTTTTGCGCTGCTTCGATCGCCCGATTCGGCCCATAGGACACGCCCATGCCCATGACCGCTCGTCCCGTGTGTGACATCACGGTCCGAACATCGGCAAAGTCGACGTTCACATGTCCTGTGGTCGTAATGACGTCGGCGATACCCTGGATCGCTTGGCGCAGCACATCATCCGCGACTTTGAATGCTTCGAGAAGCGGGGTAGATTTATCGACAATCCCCAGCAGCCGCTGGTTCGGAATCACGAGCAAGGTATCGACATGCCGACGCAAATCCCGGATCCCTTCTTCCGCGTGCCTGTGTCGCCGTTGGCCTTCATACTGAAACGGTTTTGTAACGACGCCTACCGTAAGGATGCCCATTTCGCGGGCAATGCTGGCCACAATGGGGGCGGCTCCTGTGCCAGTCCCTCCCCCCATCCCGGCCGTGACAAAGACCATATCGGCCCCTTCGAGACATTCTCGGATATGTTCTTTACTTTCAAGCGCCGCGTCTCGACCGATCTCCGGCTTTGCACCCGCGCCCAACCCACGGGTACGTTCAGGCCCGAGCTGGATCTTATAGGGTGCCAACGACCGATCGAGCGCCTGAAGATCGGTGTTCCCGGCGATAAAGTCGACGCGCGCGAGTCCGGAGGTGATCATCGTGTTGATCGCATTGCACCCAGCACCGCCAATTCCAATCACCTTGATGCGGACCGGCGACAGCATATCTTCCTGGAATGAGAACATTGGGGCACCTCCCACATCGCCTCGCACGACGACCAGCTTGCCGTCCGCAAGGATTCTAAAAAGTTAAAAGACCTCCGACATCCACTTCGTCCATCCACGCACTTTGGCCCAAGGTCCTCCATTGCGAAGTCCGGCCGTTTCTAATTCACTGACATGTCTCCGGGCACGTAATAAGAGACCGACTCCAGTCGAATAACTGGGATGGCCGACGGTTTCACAGAGCCCTCCAACACCAGAAGGTATGCCTCGACGTGCCGGCAAGTTCAAGACCTTCTCAGCGGCATCTGGCATGCCCTCTAATAACGATGTGCCTCCGGTAATCACGACACCGGCCCCTAATATCTCTTCATAGCCGGCGCGTGCAATTTCCCTCCGGACCAGCTCAAACATTTCGTCAACGCGCGGTTCCAAAATCTCAGCGATATCCCGTCTGGAAAATGTTCGGGCCGGACGTTCTCCAACAGACGATACTTCGACCATTTGATGCCCGATCACCAACTCAGTCCGCGCAACACCGTACTGAGTCTTGATCTTCTCGGCCTCGGTCTGTGAAGTATGGAGGCCGTAGGCCAAGTCCCTCGTCAAATTTTGGCCGCCGATGGGAAGGACCGCTGAGTGACGAATGCTGCCATCCAGGAAAATAGCCAGGTCCGTCGTCCCGCCTCCTAAGTCCACCATCGCCACACCCAAGTCGCGCTCTTCTTGGCCCAAGACGGCTTCACTGGATGCGAGCGGCTGCAGAATGATGTCCACGACATCAAGCCCGGCTCGATTCACGCACTTCACGATATTCTGCGCAGAGGTCACGGCACCGGTGATGACGTGCACGTTCACTTCCAAGCGATTACCAGAAAGACCTAATGGTTCGCGCACACCTTCCTGCCCATCCACCATAAACTCTCGCGGGAGTACGTGAAGAATCCTGCGTTCGTGGGGGATCACGGCGAGCGTACGAGCGCTTTCAATGGCCCGTTGGATATCTTCGCGAGTCACCTCGGCCCGTTTCAGCGCCACGACGCCTTTGCAGTTTTCAGCAGAAATGTGGCTACCCGCAATGCCGGTGTAGACCGAGTTGATCTGGACGGCCGCCATCAACTCCGCCTCTTCAACTGCTTTCTTGATGGATTCGACGGTGCTTTCGATATTAACGACGACTCCTTTGCGTAGGCCACGGGAAGGACTCGTGCCAACACCGATGATATTGAGCCCTCCAGCATCGGTCATCTCCGCCACGATCGCACAGATCTTCGTGGTTCCAATATCGAGGCCGACCAGAATTTGATCCCGTTTCGGCACCGCGCTCACCCCCCTTCCCGTACGACAATCCGATTTTCGTACCGGAGATCCACTTCGTTCGCTCTACGTCCGCGACCGTCAAAGTTCAACGTTTTGAGTGTCGGTTTGACGCGTTGGAACCGTTTCCACTGCTCTCCGACCGCTGCCTCCCCGAATTGAAATCGCACTCCCTGTACAAGCGCGATGAGGTTTGACGGGTTTTCGGCGTTCACTTGTAGCCGGCCTTCGAAGGTTTGCCCAACTAAATGTGCAAGCTCGATGCCCGACGCGATGACCTGCCTTACCGACTCAGTCTCTTCCAGCAATCCTTTGGAATCGATTCCCGTCACAAGAGGCAACGCGTCATCATCGGTCTGACCGAGCCTGGTCAGCACATGCCCCTCCGCATCAGTTAGAAAGTTCTGGGAGTCGGCACGGATGACCGCAGCTGGTTTTCGCTCAACCAGGGATATACGTAACTCATGAAACGGAACGCGGGTCACTTCGGCTTCTTTGACCCAGGGATGAGATTCCACCTGCTCCTTAATAACGCTCGTGACAATATGGTGGAGGCCAGTACCAGACTTCACCTTCGCAAGATCGAGCACTTTCTGTCTATCGATGTGGTGGCCACCTTCGATCGTAATGGTCTTAATTTCCAGCAATGCTTGGAGCGCAGGGCCAGCGTATTTCACACTTATCACGATGATCCCTGCCACGAATACCATACCGATGATCACGCCAGCCCATCGAGTAAGGGCCTTTCGTCTGGCTGTTGTCCCCTGTTGGGCTTCCCTCCCCGCTCTCTCTCCGTCCAGATCCTTCCACTGATTTTTCCGTGGCTCCACGGGAGAAGATCGCCGTTTTCTTCTCAAGAATGGCATCACACTCACTCCTTCGGCACTACCTGCGCAAAGCGATTCGCACGATCAAGGGCCGACTGCAGAATCCGTTCGACTAAGACATCGTACGCAATCCCAACTTGAGCTGCGGCCATGGGCAAAAGACTAGTCTCCGTCATGCCGGGAACCGTATTGATCTCCAAGACATAGGGCCGACCTCTCGAAGTGATCCGAAAATCCACGCGAGCAGCCCCCTCGCACTCCAACGCCTCATAGGTTCGCCTCGCTAATTCACTGATGTGGCGCATCACCTTGGGAGGGAACGGAGCGGGACAGAGATACTGAGTCTTGCCCTTCTGATACTTTGCCGAGAAGTCGTAAAATCCATCAGGCGCCACGATTTCAATGGCAGGGAGTACGGTGGGGCCTTCCGCCGTTGTTCCCAGAATGGAAACGGCAGCTTCATGTCCGGGAATATAACTTTCTACCATCGCCTCTGGATCATAGCGATGCGCAAGGGCGAGCGCCTCTTTCCATTGGGTACGGCGACGTACGATCGTCACCCCGATCGTGGAACCCTGCGAAACCGGCTTGACAACAATCGGCAATTTCAGTTTTGTCTGCTTCAGAACCTTCGCCAATGACGACCTGTCACATTCGCGCACAACAGTTCCGGCCGGTAGCGGAACGCCATGTGCGGCCAATAGCATTTTCGTAGCGGCCTTGTGCATGCCTACGGCACTCGCACGTACACCTGACCCGGTATAGGGAATTCCCAACGTCTCGAGAAATCCCTGGATGGTTCCGTCTTCACCTCCAGGTCCGTGCAGCGAGAGAAAGGCAATGGCAACTTTTTGATCCTCTAAATCTCGATGCAGACGATCGGTGACATCGATGGCCACCGCATCGTATCCTTGACGGATTAGGGCCTGATGAACAGCCTGACCGGTCTTGAGTGAAATATCCCGTTCTGAAGAGCGTCCTCCCATGAGCACGCCGATCCGGGCATTTGTTAGACGGCCCATCGTCACAATGACTCCCTTCGCTACACTTCACCCACGATTTTCAACTCCAGCTCCAATTTGATCCCCGCCTTTCGCACGATTCCCGTACGTATCTTCTTGATAAGCGAGAGGACATCGGAGGCACTGGCCTGCCCTTGATTCACAATAAAATTGGCATGCTTCATCGAGACCTGTGCATCACCGACGGATGTGCCCTTGAACCCCGTCGCTTCAACAACTCGCCCTGCCGAATCGTTGAGCGGATTCTTGAACACACAGCCGGCGCTCGGTAGCGTGAGCGGCTGCGTATCACGACGGTAGTGGAGATAGTCTTTTACGACCTTTTCGATATCTGCTCGCACTCCCGACCTCAGTTGCAGCCATACTCCGACCACGACACCCTTCGGCAAGGTTGCCCGACGATACCCAAATTCGATCGCCTCTGCCGAACAGTCCATCAGTGCGCCTTTCGGCGACACAATCCGAACGGCTTTCACTGAGTCTTTCATCTCCCCAAGCCGTGTCCCTGCATTCATCACGACACAACCGGCGACAGTGCCGGGAATACCGGCCGCCCACTCCAATCCCGCCAAGGACCGGCGGATGGCATGGCCAATCAGAGTCGGCATGCCTACACCGCCTTCGGCATACAACACGGATCCTGGTTCTTCTTTGATCGCGCGTAATTTCCCCAAACTAACCACCACGCCCCGAATGCCTTTGTCCCGAACCAGGAGGTTGGTGCCACCCAACACAAAGATCGGAAGCTTCTGCTCATGCGTCTGCCTCGTGAGCTGAACAACATCCTCCACGTCAGCCGGCTCCACCAACACATCAGCTGGACCACCAATGTGGAATGACGTGTACTCTTTAAGCGGTGCATTGAAGCGAACCACCCCTCGAACGCCAGCCACGGCAAACTCCAATCTTCGCCGTTCCCGCATTGGTCGTCCCTTCGCTCCATCTGTGTGCATCGATCCGTCATGGGCCATTAAGCAGACTCGAGCCGTGCAAGAATCCCGGTTCCAGCCTTCCAGATATCGCCCGCCCCCAACGTAAGAACGAGATCGCCCGGTCTGAGATGAGGCAGTACCTGGTCCGGTAGCGTTTCTTTGCGCTCGAGGAAAGTCACAGATGGATGCCCTGCCGACTTGATCGTTTCGGCAAGGGCCGCTCCAGAAACTCCCGGTATCGGTGATTCACCAGCCGGATAAATTTCCGTCATGAACAGCATGTCGGCGTTCGCAAAGGCATCCGCAAAATCTCCAATGCAATCCCGCGTCCGGCTATATCGATGCGGCTGAAAAAGAACCACCAATCTACGGTCCCAGCCCTGTTTGGCAGCCGCAAGAGTTGCTTTCACCTCAGTGGGATGGTGGCCATAGTCGTCGACAACCATGATGCCGCCGACTTCGCCTCGCAAATGAAACCGCCGTTCAACTCCCGTAAAGGCCGCTAACCCTTTGCGAATCAGGTCGACAGGAATCTCTAGCTCGATCCCGATAGCAATGGCCACCAGCGCATTGGAAACGTTGTGGATCCCCGGCACAGCCAAGCGAAAAGGACCAAGATTCTTCCCGCGAAAATGAGCCCGGAACTCGGCACTCCATTGCTTCAAGCTAATATCGGTTGCCTTGAAATCGGGTGCCACCCCATCCCGATCCCGAAGCCCGTAGGTGTGATACTGCTTGACCAGGCGAGGGAACAGTGCGGCCAGACGATCATCATCGGCACACAAAACCGCTACACCGTAAAACGGTATTTTATTGATGAATTCGAGAAAGCTCTCGTTGATGCGTTCCATCGACCCGTAATGATCAAGGTGCTCACGGTCCAGATTGGTCACCGCCACGATGGTCGGAGAGAGACGAAGAAATGATCCATCACTTTCGTCTGCTTCCGCCACGAGCAAGTCACCTCGTCCAAGCCGTGCATGGCTGCCCAAAGCATTGACCTTGCCTCCAATCACCATTGTGGGATCGAGGCCACCTTGCGCCAACACGTTTGCGACCATGGATGTCGTCGTGGTCTTTCCATGGGCACCGGCGATGGCTACCCCAAACTTCAGACGCATCAGCTCTGCCAACATCTCCGCCCTTGGAATGACTGGAATCTGCTTGCTCTTCGCCACCACAACTTCCGGGTTACTTGCCGCCACGGCGGAGGAGATGACCACGACCTGCGCCTCCCCCACATTGGACTCCTGATGTCCAATGAACACTTTCCCACCGAGTTCTTCCAGTCGCCTCGTCGTCTCCGAAACGTTCAGATCTGAACCGGTCACCTTGTATCCCATCGTGAGCAGCACTTCTGCGATGCCACTCATGCCGGCCCCACCGATTCCGACGAGATGAATCTGCTGTATTTTTCGAAAAAGTGTCATGCGAGCCTGCCTTTGTCGTCCCGTTGAAGTCTGTGATCGAATCCCTTGTTCACCAACAACACTAACCTCCGGTCGTTCTAGTAGATTGGTTGATGTCATGTGTCACTCCCATGAGCGTGTAACATTCACCGACGATCACTTCGCCGGCATCGATTCGTCTCATCTCCACACTTTTCCGTTGCATCGTCCCCAGCCGTTGTGGATCCGACAAGACAGCGTCGATCATCTCACTCAATTTTACTCCGGTGAGATCGGCCTGCGGAAAAACAATGGCCCCTCCCGCCGCCTCCATCGCCCGCGCATTCTTCATCTGGTGATCATAGATCGCCGTCGGTAACGGAATCAGAATCGCGGCTTTTCCACAGGCCGTCAGTTCAGCAATCGTCATCGCGCCAGCACGAGCTACCACCAGATCGGCCGTCCGAAGAACAGCCGGCATATCGTAGAGAAACGGGACAATCTTGGCTTGGATACCCAACGTTCGGTACGCTTCACCGACTCGCTCGTAATCTCCCTCGCCTGTCTGATGCGTGATGGTCAGGCCTGGAAACCGTTGGCTCAGCAGGGGTAATCCTTCCAACACCGCGCTGTTGATGGCCTTGGCCCCCTGGCTTCCACCAAAAATGAGCAGGTGTTGGTCACCCTGCTTTGTTGACGCGCTGCTGTCTGGCTGCACCAAAAAATCCTGTCGAATCGGTGTCCCCACCACGCGCACCTTCCGCCGGTCAAAGGAAGTCCCGGCCGACTCAAATGCCAAAAAAATCCGCTGCGCAAAAGAAGCAACGACTTTGTTGGCCAATCCGGGATAGGCATTTGGCTCCAGAATCACCCGGGCAATTCCTTTCAAGGCAGCAGCAACCAACATGGTCGGACTCGTGTAGCCCCCCACTCCAATCACGAGATCAGCCTGCCGCTGCTTCAGCAGTTCCAGTGATTGCCAAATCCCAATAGGCACGGAAAAGACTCCCCGCATGACGTCCAGTAGCCCCTTTCCCATCACCGGCTTGGCGGTAATCATCGCCAGTTCAAACCCTTCATGCGCGAGGACCTTCGATTCGACCCCTCGTGTCGTCCCAACAAAGAGGATCTTCGTAGAAGGGTCACGACGCTGAAATTCCCGAGCCAATGCAACAGCTGGATACAGATGCCCACCGGTCCCTCCGGCGGCGATCACAATGGTCATTGTCGCCGCACCCCGCCACGCCCACTCCGTTGTCTCATCTCCTCCTGCCCTGCCTGTCGATCCCGCGAGATATTCAGCAAGATCCCCACTCCTACCAGACTCATGACCAAGGAGGATCCCCCATAACTGACGAACGGCAATGTCAGTCCTTTGGTCGGCAAGAGTCCTGTGACCACAGAGGCATTGATTATCGCTTGAGCGGTAATAAGCAACGTGATCCCCATGCCAAGATACCGACCAAACGGCATTTGTGCGCGCGCCGCGATCTGAAATCCACGGATGGCGAACACAGCAAAGAGTAGAATAATGATTCCTGTACCTACCAATCCAAGTTCCTCGCCCATCAACGCCAAGACAAAATCGGTGTGGGCTTCTGGGAGGAAAAAGAGCTTTTGTTTGCCCTCGCCCAACCCGACTCCGAACAATCCCCCGCTGCCAAACGCAAGCAACGATTGATGGATCTGAAAACCCGATCCAGTCGGATCCTGCTCTGGATCGAGAAACGCAAGAAGCCGCTTCCAGCGATAGGGCGACAGCCAAATCAATACCGCCATTGCGACCAGCGCCACCGGCACGAGCCTGAAGAGATGAGACATTCGCGCCCCGCCAAGAAATAACATCCCCGCTGTAACCAGTCCGATCACCACGATGGTCCCGAGATCTGGTTCCAGCAAAACCAAGCCACTGAGGAGACCGACCACTGCAACCGCCGGCATGAGCCCATCGCGAAAACTCTGGATCCGATCCTCCTTTTTGGCCAGATACGCGGCGAGATAAATCACCGTGATCAGCTTCACCATTTCGACCGGCTGAATTGAAATCGGTCCAAGGTGCAGCCATCGTCTGGCCCCCTTCACCGCCACCCCGACCGATGGAATCAACACCAGAACCAACAACACAGTGATGAGACCAAGAAGCGGAAGCGCCAGTCGCTTCCACCAGACATAGTCGATCCGAGACACCACATGGAGAAGTGCTAGCCCGAATGCTAACCACGCCAATTGTCGCTTCAGGAAGTACCACGAGTCGTGAAAGCGCTTGTTTTCTCCAGCCACCACGGCGCTTGCGCTGAACACCATCACCAGACCCACGAGCGCCAGGGTCACGGTGACGATCAACAAGAGATGATCGAACGTCACCTGCTTCGTGGCCTTCGGGCTTGGAGTGGACCATGGCAGCGTCAGGGTCCCTACAGATTTCTGCGACATTGGTGAGTATCAATTCTCCTCTGCCTCGCCGTCAGCTACGCGGGCAACGATTGCACGAGTGCTTTAAACTGACGGCCTCGATCCTGGTAATCTGCAAACATATCGAAACTCGCACAGGCTGGTGACAGCAATACCACCTCGCCGACACCGGCTCCCGCTGCCGCCAACTCAATGGCCTGCTTCAAGGTGTCAGTCCGTTCGAACGCCTGATAGCCTTCTATCGCCTTCGCAATGAGCGGCGCCGCTTCACCGATCAGAATGAGCCGCTTCACTCTCCTGCGAATAGCGGGAGCTAACCGAGAAAAATCTCCGCCCTTGTCTCGCCCCCCGGCGATCAGCCAAATCGGCTGCTCGATACTTTCCAACGCTTTGAGGGTCGCATCCACATTGGTCCCCTTCGAGTCGTTGATAAAGCAGGTGCCTCGGCGCTCACGAACCACCTCCAACGCATGTTCCAAGCCAGGGAACTCTCTAAGAACCTGACGAACAACACTGAGAGGGCACCCGCTCAACAGGGCGTAGGTGGCAGCCACCATGGCGTTTTCGACGTTGTGATTGCCGAGGATCTTGATCTCGCTCCGAGGGCAGATCTCCTGAGTCTGGCCTCCAATGGTCGTCATGAGGCGATCTCGATCGAGATAGGTCCCTCCCTCTAAATCGGCAGGTAACGTCTGAGTCCTCGTGAAACCCAGTACCCGAGCCCTCGCACCCCGCCGCAACGGAGCCACTCTTGAATCATCCAGATTAAAGAGGGCATAGTCGGACGGAGTTTGATTCTCGAAAATTCTGTTTTTCGCCGCAATATATTCGTCAATCGACTCATAGCGATCCTGATGGTCCACCGTCACGTTGAGAATCCCGGCAATCCATGGATGAAACTGCTCGACGGTTTCCAGTTGAAAGCTGGACACTTCCACCACCAACGCATCATACGGGCATGGGCGGCCCGCCTTCATGGCTTGCAGCGAGTGTAGAGCAGCCTCACTGATCGCCGTGCCCAAATTCCCGCCGACAAATACCCGTTTTCCACTCTCTTGCAACATCTTCCCAGTCAGCGTGACCGTCGTGCTCTTTCCATTAGTGCCGGTCAGAGCCAGAATTGGAGCTGAAAGAAACCTCGATGCGAGATCGAGTTCACTGATGACCTTCACACCTCGGCGACGAACACGCTCAAGAGCCTCCAACCGATAGGGGACTCCCGGACTAATGACGACGAGTTCGGCTGTATTGAGAGCCGATTCATAATCCTCGCCTAGAACGACACGCGTCGTCGTCTGATCCAGCGATTCAAGCACACCGAGTAACTCTCCTCGATCCTTTCGATCAGCCAGCGTTACCACCGCGCCGACTTCCTGGAGTAGGCGGGCGGCGGCCATGCCACTCCGTGCCAGCCCGACGACTGTGACGCGAGCTCCTGCCAGCTGAGTGGTGTCCACTCCCACCATCTCCATTACCTCAACTTGAGTGTGCTTAAGCTCAATAGCGCCAACAAAATGGCGATGATCCAGAGACGCACAACGACTTTCGGCTCTTCCCAGCCTTTCATCTCAAAGTGGTGGTGGATCGGAGCCATGAGGAATATTCGCTTCCCTCTGGATTTGAATGAGGCGACCTGGAAAATGACCGAGACGGCTTCGATCACGAAGACGCCGCCGACCATAAGCAACAACAGCTCATGCTTGCTGATGACTGCTACCGTCCCAAGGGCCGCCCCAAGCGGGAGCGAACCGACATCGCCCATAAAGACCGAGGCCGGATAGGTGTTGAACCAAAGGAACCCAAGACTCGAACCCAGGATGGCCGCCGTAAAGACCGCCAACTCTCCGGCTCCGTCGATGTGCGGAATCAGAAGGTATTCCGACATCAATCGGTGACCGGTTACGTAAGCGACCACGGTGTACGCCAATGCAGCAATCATCACAGGCCCGATAGCCAGCCCATCGAGACCATCAGTGAGGTTCACGGCATTGGAACAACCGACGATCACCAACACGGCAAAGACAATATAAAACCATCCCAAATCAGGCGTGAAACTCTTGAAAAATGGCACACTCAGCTGCGTGCTGTAGCCAGGCAACGAGTACAAAATCAGCGCGACGATAAGCGCGACGACTATTTGGGCCGTGAATTTTTGCGATGCGGAAAGCCCCTTTGATCGAGCCTTGATGAATTTGAGATAGTCGTCCGCAAACCCAATGGCACAAAACCCCAGTGTCGCAGCAAGAACTAGCCAGATATGGGGACGCGAGATGTCCGCCCAGAGCAGCGTGGACAACGTGACTGCGAAAATAATGAGGATGCCGCCCATCGTGGGCGTCCCACTTTTAGCGAGATGTCTCTTCGGTCCGTCATCCCGTATCTGTTGCCCTAACTTGATTTCTTGAAGCTTGCGAATCACCCACGGCGCGAGCACGAAGGCGATCAGAAACGCCGTGACCGCGGCATAAATGATGCGAAAGCTCTGATATCGAAAGACATTCAGAAACGAAAATTCTTTATGGAACGGATAGAGCCAGATATACAGCATAGCCTGAACGACCGTTAGGACGCCTTTCTTGTCGTATGTGTTGCTCCTCGAAGCGCATCAGCGACAAGCTCTAATTTCATCCCGCGCGATGCTTTGATCAGCACGATATCACCCGGCTTCACAAAGGTTTTTATGGCGGCGGACGCCGCGCGCGCATCCGGGACTTCGAGAATATGGGCTTGATCCAGTCCTGCCTGCTTCGCCCCTTTGGCGAGGCTCCGCCCCAATAGTCCACAGGCTACGAGCTGATCAATACCGTGGCGTGCCACGAATCCACCGACTTCCTCATGCATCTGAGCGGCATTCGGGCCAAGTTCCAGCATATCGCCAAGCACGGCAATTCTCTTTCGTTTTGCCCCTGTTTGTGCGAGCAACTGCACCGCTGCTTTCATGGAGGCCGGGTTGGCATTGTAACAGTCGATGATCAACTTCACGCCCTGACTCACTCGCACCTGCGACCGCATGGCAGCAGGCCGGAAACGGGACAGTCCCTGAGCGATCACCCCTCCGGATAAGCCCAGAACCGAACCTACTGCCCCTGCAGCCAAAGCATTGGTGACGTTATGGTCCCCTTGCACTCGAATATGAACCGCGGTGTGGCGGACCATGCCTGGGAGTAGAAGACGAAAGATCGTCCCATTGCGCCCGTCAGATTTCAGATCCATGGCACGGACGTCAGCCTTTGATGAAAAACCAAACGACACCACACGACAGCGAGCTCGCGCAGCAAGGTAGTCGTAATACGAATCATCTGCGTTCAGGATTGCAACTCCATCAGGAGGAAGGAGATCGAGTATCTCCGCCTTTGCCTGAGCTGACACCTCCATCGTGCCGAAAAACTCTAAATGGTCGGGGCCGATGTTCGTAATGATCCCGATCGTGGGGCGAACTATTTCACACAGCCTGGTGGTCTGACCGAGATTGTCGACTCCCATCTCGATGACCGCTCCCTTGTGTCGCTCGTTAAGGCGAAGCAGGGTCTGCGGGACGCCTACACGGTTATTCAAATTCCCTTCCGTCTTGAGAATCTTCCAGCGATGAGCCATGACACTGGCGACCATTTCTTTCGTCGTCGTCTTACCGTTGCTTCCTGTGACGGCAACGACAGGAATGTGAAATCGGCTTCGGTGGTATGCAGCCAGCTGCTGATAGACATGGAGTGGATCGCGGACACCGAGGATAAATGGCTGGGCCCGCTTCGAACCACGCTTCAAGGAAATCCCCGACACATCGTAGGAATCGAGCACGATCGCTCCAACCGCCCCGCGCGCGAGTGCCGTTACCACAAAGTCGTGGCCGTCGAATCGATCTCCCTGGAGCGCAAGAAAGAGATCACCAGGCTGAAGAGAGCGACTATCGAGACTGATTCCACGGATACGTTGTTTTGCCCAACTCACCCCATCGCTGGCCAAGACTTTCGCGCTGATCACTTCCCGCAATTCTTCGACGGTAAACAGTGTCATCTGGATACTTCCACGCACCGACCGCCCCCTGCATCCGTTGGCTTAGATGCGGGCTCCGAGCCGTTCGATAGCATCGCGTGCCACCTCGCGATCGTCGAAATGAACCTTCTTCGTGCCGATGATCTGGTAGTCTTCGTGCCCTTTACCGGCAATCAACACCATATCCGCACTCTGGGCTTCCCGCACCGCCTCTTCGATAGCTTCTCGGCGATCAGACACTTTTCGGTACTGGACGTGTGGCCGTAGCCGCAGTGCCTCGACCACCCCGACTTCTACTTGCTCCAGGATGGAGAGGGGATCCTCGGTTCTAGGGTTGTCCGACGTCAGTATCACGACGTCGCTGTAGCGCACGGCCGCTTCTCCCATCTTCGGCCTCTTGCCTCGGTCACGGTCTCCACCACACCCAAAAACCGTGATGATGCGGCCGGCTTTCAGCGCTTGTGCCGCCGTGAGCAATCGGACCAGCGCGTCTTCGGTGTGGGCATAATCTACGGCTACGGTGAACGGCTGGCCCGCGATCACACGCTCGAACCGTCCCGGCACGTTCGTGACCCTCGCCACGGCCTCACGAATTTGCGAGGGTGTAGCCCCTTCATGGAGCGCGACGCCTATGGCAGCAAGTAGGTTGTAGACATTGTGCTCACCTACGAGATGACTCTCGATGGGGAAGCTCCCGACCGGTGTCGCCGCAGTAAAGGTTGTCCCCTGAAGAGAAAGCCGCACCTTTTCCGCACGCAGGTCCGCCTTGGCCTTTAATGCATAGGTCCAAACCGGAGCAGGACAACGCTCGATAATGCGACTTCCATAGGGGTCATCGATGTTGACAATCGCCCGTTTATTCGCCTTGAGCCCCCCCTCCAATTCTGTGAATAGTCTCAGTTTTGCCTGAAAGTACTCTTCCATGGTCTTATGAAAGTCGAGATGGTCCTGAGTCAGATTCGAAAATACCGCCACATCATATTCGCATCCACTCGTGCGGTCCTGTGCCAGGGCGTGAGAAGACACTTCCATCACGGCAGTGGTGCAGCCGCTGGCGACCATCTTGGCAAGCAGCTGTTGCAGTTCAAGAGAACCAGGTGTCGTGTGTGTGGCCGGCATCGAGCACTCACCGATCTGATAGGCAACGGTTCCGATTAACCCTACTGGGTGCCCCAAGGCTTCCAGCAGCGCTTTGCAGATATAGGTCGTGGTGGTTTTCCCATTCGTTCCAGTCACGCCGATCATCCGAATCTTCGATGAGGGGTCTCCATAAAAGCGGCCCCCCAGCAGACCGAGCGCCTTTCTGGAGTCGTCAACGCGGACGAATGGAAGAGGCACCTCACTCACCGGCTGCTGCGACAACAATGCGACCATTCCCCCTCTCATTGCCGCTGGAATAAACTCATGTCCATCAACCTGCTCGCCTTTCACGGCGACAAAGAGACTGTGGGCCGAGACAGCCCGAGAATCATCAGTAATCGCGTTGACAGACACATCCAAATTTCCACGGCGATCAAGAATCTTCACCCGTCCCTCTAGCGACTGAAGCAGAGTTGCCAAGGTCATCGACACTCCCCAGTACGATTACTATTGTCGCGAAGCCATCGCCAACGTGATGGGCGCATCCGATGGCACGCCTAAGTAGCTTAACACCTGCTCCCCGACGCGACTAAACACCGGGGCAGCGACAGCCCCGCCCTGCGTATCACCTAGAGGTTCATCGATCACCACAATCATGGCAAGCTGCGGGTTGCCTGCCGGCGCATACCCCGCAAAAGACGCAACAAATCGAGAGGCTGAATAGGCACCGGTTCGGGGATCGATTTTTTGGGCTGTACCGGTTTTTCCAGCCACCCGAAATCCCGGGATAGCCGCATTCGTCCCGGTGCCGTCCGTCACAACACCTTCAAGAATCTTCGTCACGCTGCGAGCCGTTTCCGGAGAAATGACCCGTCGCTTGGTTTGAGGAGGAACCTGCCTGAGGATGTGGTTATCAGCATCTCGTATTTCTGACACCACGTAGGGCTTCATTAACATACCGTTGTTGGCGATGGCCGCAACCGCAGATACCATTTGAAGTGGCGTCACACCAATCTCTTGCCCTATGGAAATAGACGCGACCGAACGGCGCCCCCAGTCTTTGGGGTCTCTAACCAGTCCAACTCCCTCTCCGGGAAGATCGATCTCCGTTCGCTGCCCGAAACCGAATGCCTGGAGGTATCGATAGAGCCGGTGTTCCCCCAACGCCATACCGGTCTTTGCCGCCCCAATGTTGCTAGACTTCTGAATCACCTGCGCAAAGGAGATCCATCCCAATCGCTCATGATCATGAATCACGGTGTTCGCGACCATCATACGACCATGCTCCCCAAATACCATCGTATTCGGACTTACCACTCGCTCCTCAATGGCTGCCGCAGCCATCATCGCCTTCATAGTTGACCCCGGTTCATAGGCATCCGTCAGCGCCCTGTTCCGCCAGCGATCAGAGCTCAGAGCCGATACGGCATTGGGATCAAATCGCGGACTCACCGCCATAGCCAACACCGCTCCAGTCTTTGGATCAAGTACAATCATTGTTCCTGACTTGGCCCGCGCACGGCCAACCGCGTCCTCAAGCTCTCTCTCAACGATATATTGAATCACCTCATCAATCGTAAGCGTGAGGTTATGGCCGGGCGTCGGACTCCGTTCCATCATTCCCTTAGGAAATACTGTATGCCCTAAGGCATCACGTTGCAGCACCATCATCCGCTTCTCACCATGCAAGTACGGTTCGTAGCGATGCTCAACGCCTTCCAAGCCCTCACCGTCCATTCCCGAAAAACCCAACACATGAGCCAGAAGCGGCCCTTTGGGATAGAACCGCCGCCCTTCCATCACAACCCCGATCCCATCAAGCGACAAACGATCCAGACGACGCCCCTGCTCAGGATCCAATTTTCGAGCTAACCATACGAATCTCCGGTCCTGTCTGAGTTTTCGTTCCAACTCATCAGTCCTCACATGCAGAATCGGCGATAACTGCCGAGCAGTCTTAAGAGGGCTATCTACCGTGTTTGGAACTCCGAATACGGACTGCACCTCCACATTCATGGCTAAAATCTTGCCATGTCGGTCGACGATCGTGCCGCGAGCCCCTTCAAGCGATACCGTCTTTTGGTGCTGTCGATCCGCTTGGGCTGAGAGTTCAGCCGCTTGCAACACTTGCAGCGTGACCAGCCGGAACAGGACCACTCCAAACCCACACAGCACCAGCAGTAATAGGACATACCGACGACCGCGAGAAAGGGAACCGGCCACTAGAACCTCCCGCTAGGAAGATCATTCCTCGCGACTTTCAGCTCAACCAGCGCAATACCTGAGGGCTGGACACCACTTGGTCTTGGTCTGGACTGAACCACGATGATTTGCCCTTGCTGAGGCAGACTCATGCCGAGTTTTTCCGTCGCCAGTTTTGCGATCCGGTCGGAGGCGCTCAATGTGGAAAATTTGACGCGAAGCTCATCTCGTTGACGTTCCAACACCGTCTTGTCACGCTTCAACCGTTCAATCTGATAGCCGATCCGAACCATGTCTACGCGCTCCCACACAAACACAAATACGAGACAGAGTCCTAGAAAAACGGTGACGGTCTTCATAAAAGTCCCATCCTCGGTTGACGTTCAGCGACTCGTAATTTAGCGCTTCGTGATCGGGGATTTGCTTCGCACTCGGCCTCCGAAGGAAGGACCGGTTTCTTCGTGAGTATCGACAGGGTGGCGTCTGGCCCTTGAGCAAGAGACCGGAACGTATGCTTCACGATACGGTCTTCGAGGGAATGAAAAGAAATCGCGCAAACCCTCCCCCCCACAGCCAACACGTCGGTTGCATCTCGAAGCGATGGCTCCAAGAAATCCAGCTCATGATTCACCGCAATGCGAAGTGCCTGAAAGGTCCGCGTGGCACAATGAATCCGTCCGTGGCGATAAGACGCCGGCACGGACCCAGCAATGATAGAGGCAAGTACTCCGGTGGTCATGACAGGCTGTCGTTGCCTTTCCTGCACGATGGCCCGAGCAATTCGCCTGGCATACCTCTCTTCCCCATTCTGAAATATGATGTCCGCAAGCTCATGTTCGGGACTACCGTTCACCAAATCGGCGGCAGTTGTCCCAATCGTTTGGTCCATCCGCATATCAAGCGGACCTTCTCGCTGAAAGCTGAACCCTCGCAAGGGATCGTCCAACTGCGGGGATGAAACCCCAAAATCGAACAACACACCATCGACCTTCGCGATACCCGCTTCAGCAAGGTGTGACTTTAAGTCTCGATAATTTCCTTGCCGTAACACAATGCGGTCTCCGAATCGATTCAAGCGCCGCTGACTGAACTCAATGGCCTGAGAGTCTTGGTCCAGCCCTACAACCCTTGTTTCAACAGGGCTACTCATTAAGAGCATTTCAGCATGCCCACCATATCCCACCGTACAATCGACAATTGTGGTAGGTTGTTGATAAATAAGCCAAGAGCAGACTTCTTGGCCGAGTACTGGGATGTGCAAATTTTCACTGGCGATACTTTCACCCACACGCCTCCACTTCTCCCCACTCTGGCGAAGTATACTCTGGCATTTTTGCTTGTCAACAGTCTTTCAGTAATCTAGCGAGGCCTACATTTAGGTGCAGAAGTTTGAAAAAGCGTCATCTGATAGTCGGCATTCGATTGAATTATTATTTATTTACAACACGCTACGAAACTTAGCCCTCTGAAATGTTCCAATGCTTTCCTAGCCCGTCAAACTGGTGAAGTTTGGTTGACTTCAAGGGATTTCAATTAGAGAATGCTGTCATGCTTCGAAATTATTTGCTTTCCTCATACATAGGACCGTTTCTGTCCCTCACCCTTCCGTTCCTCTACCTGGAACAGGCCGATGGAAAGGACTTCAATCCGGATAATCCGCTCAACCAACCGGCACCGGTCTATTGGTGCTCGAGCAAGACGCCAGACCAACAGATTGCAACGAAAAAGGGCTCCGGATGCAAGCCGCTCTACGACACACAGTCCGTAGAAGCATTCAAGGAAAAGGCACGCCGACAGGGTTTCGAACTTCCCGACCGTGACCCCATAAAAATCGTGGAGCTGCAGAATGCAGCGTCGAGATTTTCGGATCGTTACCGGACCTTTGTCTCGTGCTGCCTGACCGATGGGGATGCCCCTGATAAAGTCGTAGATCTCATCGATGAGGCAAACCACATTCTCAAAGCCGTTCAACAAAAAGGCATCTACAATTCGGCAGGATTTGGCATCGGAAGCAGGGCAGACGGAAGCCCAGGCACCGGTCCCGGCGATGGAAGTGGAAGCGGTGGTTTAGGTGGAGGGGCTGCACGAGGCCCGAAGCTCGGCACGTTCGCGCGTCAATTCACACTTAGTGAAATCGTAGGAACAGTTGCCCGTGCGCGCGAAGATCTCTTTCGCCTCAATGAACGTCTCGACAGATTGAACGAGGCACAGAAAAACCTTGGTGAGGTCGAGTACGAACGCAGCGGCCGTGCCAGGCTACAGATCCAGGACGAGGAAGAAGCAATCAAAAAGGAGTTCAATGCAAAGAAACTGCCCTCAGCGGCCCCAACGGGAATGGATATAGAAGATACGACGCTGCGCTCACGAATTGGAGGAGATATTGAAGATACGAAGTTGAATTCCAACTTCGGTGCGGATATCGGCGCCTCGGTGTCTCCCTATAGTAATGTGGGCGAATCACTTCGCCCGCGGAGAGGGGAGGATGTTCACGATAGTCAGCTCCCCCATCGGCCTGGAACGGATATGCAAGATACCTCCATGTCCAGCAGCACTGGGTTCGAAGTCGACCACGCACAAAATCGTGAAGGTACCTCAACCGTTCCACGACGAGGGGTTGGTGCCTCTATTGGAGACTCTGACTTGAATAGCAAGAGGCGATAGCCCTCCCCTCAAGGTTTTCCTCCCACCACCGGCATCGGCTCCCAGTTCTCCCCCGCATCCTTACTGCGATAAAGACCACTCCCATTTGTGCCGGCATAGAACACCCCTGGATCCGCTTCGCTTTGTGCGATGGTTCTGATGTTGGTGGTCGCCAACCCCTTGTTGAGCACCACCCACGTGCCCCCACCATCTTCACTCCGATGCACGCCATCCCGTCCCGTGATGTAGATCACGCCTCGACGCGTTCGGTCGAGCACCATGGCAATGATCATCTGATCAGCAAGCGATTCTCCGATTCGTTTCCAGCCCTTGGCCGCATCCGTTGTCTTATAGAGCCCCGCAAGCGTGGCAGCATAGACGGTATCAGGCTCGTATGGATCGACCAGTATGGAAGTGACATTCAGTGCCCGAGAGGTTTTCACCATGTCCGGCGGCACCAGCCCGTTGTTCACTTTTACCCAATGTGCGGCCTGATCCATCGACTTGTAGACGCCGCCGCTGGTTCCAGCATACAGAATGGAAGGCCTGGTCGGATCCATGCCCAACGTCACAACCATCAACACTTCTTTCATACCCTCCATTTTCTTCGTCCATTGTTCGCCGCCGTTCTTGGTTTCAAACACACCCATCGTGGTAGCGAGAAAAATGTGCTGCGCGTCGGCAGGATCAAAGAGGAACTGATTCACCACGGACGTAATGGTCGCATCATCAAGCCCCGATCGCATCGAGATCCAGCGCTGTCCGCCATCATGGCTTTTGTAGACGGCGTCGCCCTTCGTTCCCGCATACACAGTCGCGGGATAAACGGGATCGATTGCCATAGCGATCACACGGGAATAGCTCATTCCTTGAGAAAGGTTTGTCCATGTCTGGCCGGCATCACGGGTCTTATAGATGTAGTCGTTCGTCGCAACGTAGATGATATCGGGATTCTTTGGATGGAGCTGGATCAGAACGATCGGATCGCTGCGATTGCAGCCGAAGAGTGAGGCGGCAAGAACGAGGAGCAGGAGAAGGTTTCTCATGTGGGATCTTGAAATTTCTTCAGGATGCTCAAACGGGCTATCCAACAAGGCCGCAGGGAGAGTCGGACGCCGAAGCGTGCTCTGTTTTGCACGTTGAGGTGGGCGATCAACCGAGAACGCAGTTGAGAGCCCGTTTCAGCATCCTGTCTATCGATAGTTCGTAAACTGCAAATCGATCCCGAAATCCTTGCCCTTCAAGAATGCGATCGCGGACTGCAATTCATCCTTACTTTTCCCCAACACCCGCACCTGCTCGCCCTGAATTTGCGCTTGGACTTTCAACTTGGCATCCTTGACCGCCTTCGTGATCTCTTTGGCTTTCTCCGAGGCGAGGCCGCTCTGAATCTTCACCGTCTGTCGCACCGTTCCGCTCAACGCCGGCTCCACCGCGCCAAAGTCGAACGCCTTCAGCGACACCCCACGCTTCACGCATTTCGCTTTAATGATCTCCTGTACGGCGTTCAGCTTGTATTCGTCGTCGGAGATGACAACCAACTCTTTTTCTTTCTCCTTCAGCGTGATCTCCGTCTTCGAGTCCTTGAAATCAAATCGCTGTTTGACTTCCTTCGTCGCCTGATCCAGCGCGTTCTTCAGCTCCTGCATATTCACTTCCGACACCACATCGAATGAAAACTGATCAGCCACGATTCCCTCCTTCTTTACTCTATACTTTTTCCAAGGAGCGGCCTGGTTGATCCTCGAATGCGCGCATAGAACGAGCACATCGTTCACATCCAGTGCCTCATCTTATAAGCAGATGTGCGCGTTCGGCGAGCAGGAGGACGACCAGGCTGCTCCTTTCTCCTTCACACGTCGGGGGCGAGCAAGAAAGATTAACCATACCGCCCTCAACAACACCCCGTTCCATGCGGCAGCTTAAAACTCTTCTCGTCATCAACACAATGGATCGCCGTCTGCATCCGTCCTGCCGATCCTCCGCCCGCCATCACGACAACTTCACTCGACGTAAACGGCTTCTTCAAGACCACGTAGCCATACCACTGTCTCAAACTGTCGCTCAAGACAATCAAACCCAGCACCGCGACCAGTGCCACCAACACGGCATCCAGATAGAGCGCAAAGGCTTGCCCTGCCGTCAATGTTCCGGCTTTCTTCAAGAACAGCCAAAACATTTCATACGATCCGGTCAGGGTGACAATGCCCACGAAGAGCATCGGCAGCGCCGTCACCCAGAGATAGGGCGACTTCCACATCTTGATCAAGACGGTCGTCCCGATGCAAAGAGCCAGCGTGCCCAACAACTGATTCGCAGCACCGAACATCGGCCAAATCGTCGAAATGCTTCCTGTTCCAATCAGATAGGCCCAGACACCCACGACCACACCGCTGCTCAACATCACACCCGGCATCCAGTTCATTCGGCGAAAGGGCGCATAGACCCGTCCTGCCATTTCTTGGATCAGGTATCGCGCCACACGCGTACCCGTATCAATCGTCGTCAAGATGAAGAGCGCTTCAAATACGAGCGCGAATTGATACCAGTAGGCCATCAGACCCGCCATGCCGGGCAAGGCTGAAAAGATCGACGCCATGCCGACGGCCAACGACACAGCCCCGCCAGGACGCCCAGCCACATCAACTTCAACCATCTGTGACAATTCAGCGATTCGCGACGGGGGAAAACCCATCGCCGCCAATGCATCCCCACTCAATGTCGTATTGATCGCCAGGTAGTCGCCAGGAATCAGCACCGAGGCCGCGATCAACGCCATGACACCAACGAAACTTTCCAGCAGCATCGCCGCATACCCCACTACCGCCTGCGATTCCTGCTCGATCATCTTAGCCGTCGTCCCGGATGAGACCAGTGAGTGGAATCCTGAGATTGCCCCGCAGGCGATCGTGATAAAGAGAAAAGGGAAGAGCGTGCCTGGAATAATCGGCCCGCCGCCATTCGCAAACTGTGTCACACGCGGCATCTCGATCGTCGGTGCCATGAGGATCACACCAAAGCCGAGCAGGAAGACCACGCCGAGCTTCATGAAGGTGGAGAGATAGCCACGCGGCACCAGCAACATCCAACCGGGCAGTACTGACGCAAGAAAGCCATAGCCAGCTAGCAGCCAGATCAGCGCTGGCTTGTCAAACTCGAAGAGCCACGCGTAGGACGACTGCGCGACGACACGGCCGTACAGCACGGCGGCGATCAGTAGAACCACGCCAAGTATTGACACTTCCGCAACCGCACCGGGACGAAACTTTTGAAGATAGAAGCCCATGAGAAGACCAATCGGAATCGTCATCGCGATCGTGAACGTACCCCAGGCATTGTGGTAGAGCGCATTCACCACGGCGAATCCAAGACCAGCCAGAGCCACCACGACAATAAAGAGCACCGCGACCGCCGTCGCCGTGCCGGTGACAGAGCCGAGTTCATCGTGGGCGATCTCAGGAAGTGAGCGCCCATTGCGCCGCATTGAGGCGACAAGGATGATGAAATCCTGCACCGCCCCAGCCAGCACCGCCCCGATCACCAGCCAGAGAAACCCCGGCACAAATCCGAATTGCGCCGCCAAGACCGGACCAAGCAAGGGCCCCGCCCCAGCAATCGCCGCGAAGTGATGGCCAAAGAGAACGACCTTGTTGGTGGGATGAAAATTGACCCCATCGTTCAGCCGCACCGCCGGTGTCACATGCTGATTGTTCAGTCCGACCACCTGCCTAGCCAACCACCTGCCATAAAACCGATAGGCCAACACATAGATACAGGCTGCGGCCACGACCATCCAGAGGCCGTTTACTTTCTCATTGGGATTGACGACACCGACCACATGGGCCAACGCGAGCGCACCGAGAACGGAAAGCAACACCCAGAGGAGAGAAAGAAAGTATTTCACGTGGGGCATAGTAACAACCCGCCTGCTGCTTGTAAATCAGACCCCTTGCCGTTATTCTGATGAGGGTTCGGTGCGCGTTTCCACCGCCGAGAGGTAACTATGCCATCCGCCAAAGAGCAGATCACCAGGATTCTTCAGGATCAGCCAGACGACAGTTCCTACGACGAAATTCTGCGCGAGCTGGCCCTGGCTCGAATGATTGAGCGAGGGCTGACCGATTCTGATGCAGGCAGAACAATCAGCCACGAAGAGATGGGTCGCCGCATCAAAACATGGCGGAACTGACCTGGACGCCAGAAGCCGAGCGATGGCTGCGTGACATCCACGACTATATCACGCAGGACAATCCCGCCGCCGCAACCCGTACCGTTGAAACGCTCTACCGGAAAGTCGAAATCCTCAGAGAGTTCCCCGAATCAGGGTACCGGTACTGGCAACGACCAGACCGGCACATCCGCATCCTGCTGCACGGTCACTACCGAATCGCCTACGTGATCAAAACTTCCGGCGCGATCGATATCCTTGGGGTGTTTCATGGAGCCCTCAACATCGACCGCTACCTGCTGTAAGGCAATTGGCCAAGTCTATCCCCATTGCCTAATCTGAAGCACCTACGACGCTGGCATCTTGCGATGAATACGAAGCAGTAACCTTCGTTGCCATTTTCACATCAATGCTCCTCCAGGTCCGAATGGCCGGCGTCCTTGCCTAAAGAGCAAATAGGATGTGGCTAGTGGCAGACGGCAGAACCGAGGGTCTGAATTACGAGCGGGAATGCTTGCGGAAGAAGTCTGCGATGGCCGGTTTGTCCATCTTCCCTTTGGCCACTGCAAGCACCATATCGACCAGCACCTGATTTGTCATCTTTGTTTCAACGCCATTCATAGTCAGAAACACAAGAGCCGTGGCTGCCCCCACCCGCTTATTTCCATCTAAGAACGGATGATTTTGCACAAGGTGAAAGAGATAGGCTGCGGCCATTTCATACAGATCACCGTGCAGATAGTGCCCACCAAATCCGGACTGAGGAGTAGCGACCGCAGATTCGAGCAGCCCATTGTCACGGACCCCCAGCGTCCCACCATGCCGTTCAATTTCATCACGGTGGATCTCTAGGACTTCCTCCAATGTGAGAAATAGTGGTTCCATTCTCTATTCCGCAAGTTTTTTCAACGCCGGACCGTATTGCCTATTCACCTTGGCCAGGGCCGCGCGGAATTTCTTTTGGCGAGCGGCATCTTGTGCGGGCGTCACGATGAGGCACTTCCCGTCCGTCTTGATGTTTAGCGGCGTCTCCGCATCAATCTCCAACAGATCGAGTACTCCCCGATCAATCACGAGGGCAAGACTATTGCCGTGCTTGGTCAGTTTTTTGATCATATCCTCTTCCTCTCAATGGTACTACAATGTAGATCCATCATATCACCTGATTCCGATGAGGTAAAGCACACTAGATCCGACCGCGACCCTCTTCCGCTCCATGGCCTCGCCACGGTCATCAAGAACGTCCTCGCTCCCTCCTCATTGATCCTCAAATCTGAACAACCTTCCTGTTAGTCGCTAAAATACAATCTCCTTTGAGAACCTGCCCTTCTCTCCTAAACTGACTGAAACACCGCCATTCACTCCATCCGATGACCGAGAAGCGCTTCGAACAACTCGTTCGCGAGCTGGAAGGGTACGCGAAGGCCCATCCGGCTCAATACAAGCTGAAGGTTGCCCTACTTGCTTTTTCTGGCTACGCCTACGTGTTCGCCGTGCTGGGGGCTGTCATTGCCCTGACGGTCAGTTGTTTTGTCCTCATCAAAGACGGCTCAAGCGGACATGCCCTCCTCTTCAAGGTGGGCATCGCGCTCATTGTCCTTGCCACCGTGATCGTTCGTGCACTCTGGGTCCGGTTGGAGCCCCCGACCGGCATCGAACTCCAGCGCGAGCATGCACCGCGCCTCTTTCTCTTGATCGACAAGATCCGGAACGCCCTCGGCACGCCGGCCTTTCACCATGTTCTGATCGTCAATGAATTGAATGCTGCGGTGGTACAGGTGCCCAGGCTCGGCATCTTCGGCTGGCAACGCAATTATCTGTTGCTGGGACTTCCGCTCCTGCTCACCCTTACCCCAGCCCAGTTTCGCGCGGTGCTGGCGCACGAGTTCGGCCATCTTGGGAGCCAACACGGCCGCTTCTTTACCTGGATCTATCGCGCCCGCGTGACCTGGTCACAGCTGCTCCAGGAAATGACCGTACGCCGACACTGGGCGTCGTTCGTGTTTACGAAGTTTCTGGGGTGGTACGCGCCGTTCTTCAATGCCTATTCGTTTGTCATGGCCCGCGAGCAAGAGTATGAAGCCGACCGGAACGCCGCCCATCTGGTCGGCCCGCATTGCATGAAGGATGCTCTCGCGTCTCTCTCCGTCGTTGGACGCCTGCTACGAGAATCATTCTGGTCGTCGCTCAACCAGCGAAACAAAGAGACGGCCAACCCGCCCGATGCCTATTGCATGACTTGGCACACACGATTCTGGTTCCCACCCATCGTGAGCTGATTCCACGATTCTTCAGCGAAGCGATGCACGACAAGACAGGCTATGCTGATACGCATCCCTCGTTGGTCGATCGACTGGCAGCCCTCGCAAAGCTCCCCTCAAAGACAGCGCCCGAGCCTGCCTCTTCCGCCATTCCTCAATTGCTTGGCACGGAGCAGGACCACGCAGCCCACTACTACCTGGGGAAGACGTGTGACGAATTGTGCGACCAGCTCAACCGGGAATGGGCCGAACACATCAAGGAGACGTGGAAGCGGAATTACGACGAGAAGCAGGCCGCTCAGGCCCGTGTGGTCGAGCTGTGGGAAAAGTCGATCGCTGAGCCATTATCTGAAGATGAACTGTGGGAATACGCGACGAAGACCGACCTTCTCGAAGGAGCGACAGCCGCGATTCCGCTGTTTCGCCAACTGTTGGACCGTTCACCCGACCATGCCAGCGCGAATTTCGCCTTGGGGCGGTTGCTCCTTGCGCAAGGGGACCGTGCCGGATTGGAACGGCTTGAACAAGCAGGCGCCAAAGATCCAGAAGCGTTTCTCGCCGCCTCCGCACTGGCAGAGGAGTTCTTGATCCGCACGGGCCAGGAGAATGAAGCAGCCAAGTATCGCGAACAGGCGATGGAACGCTGCGAGCTCTTACTGAAGGTGGAAGAAGAGCGGCAGCATGTCGAACCAGATGACGTGTTCCTCCCGCACGACCTGTCACGTGAGGAGACCCGCAACCTTGCGAACGAACTCTCCGCCCTTGCGGAAGTGGGAGAAGCCTACCTGACGCGGAAGCAGGTGCGAGTCATGCCGGCCGTTCCTGCCTACGTCCTGGTCGTCATCCCCCGATACCGCTGGTACGAGTGGCGAGAGGATGCGAAGAACGACGCGCTGCTTGAGAAGCTCTCACAAGAGATCACTCTTCCAAGCAACACCTATATTCTCGTTCTCGGGTCACAGATGAAGCGCCAGTGGAAGAAGAAGGCCCTGAAACGTATCCCGCCCCTGCCGTTCAAACCTGGCCTCAACAGTACAGCAGACTCGACTCCAGAGACCTCTGAGCGTCCCTCATTTGTATCTCGTTGGTTGTACTGGATGAAACGCCGATGGCCTGAGTTTGCGGTCATTGTGGCGGTGCTCGCATTGTTCTCGAACTTCTCCGCTCATCCGGAACCCAACTGCACCGATCACCCTACCGGACTCGCTACAAATCAGGTCGGCTCTCGCACACTGTATCTCGTGCCAATTGGAGACTTCCCACACACCACGCTGTCCCGATTGACAGCCCATTACACCGACACCTGGCGCATCCCAGTCACCACCCTTCCCCCGTTGCCGTTGGAGGATGAGAGCCTCTGGGATCCCTCTCGCAAACAACTCGTGGCCGAGCGCGTGATCGAGAGGATGAAACGGCAGTTAGCCGAGCTGGCTGCTCAACCCGACGCAATTGTGATCGGCGTGACAGCACAGGACATGTATCGGGAGCAGTCCTCCTGGCAATACGTCTTTTCGCATCGCGAAGGTGGCCGATACGCGGTCGTCTCCAGCGCACGTATGCATCCACGGACACTCCCCCTTCACTTGCCTCATGGACCATTATTCTCGCTGGATCAACGGGACGAAGACCTGGCGCAATGCCGGCTTACGAAAATGGTCGAGAAAAACGTCGGGCTCCTGTACTACCAATTGGCGGTGAACAACGATCCCGGTAGTATGCTCTAGAATAATATTGGCGGGCCCGACGATCTCGATCGCATTACAGAGCGCTTCTAACCCTCACTGATATAAATGCCTTAGCCCCTTCTTACACCACCCTAATGCCAGGGCAACTCGTGGTCATGGCGGCGCGGATTCAAGTAGCCAGTGCATAATTTCAGCGACGGCGTGATGGAGTAACCTCTTGGCACACCAAGAGGTTATGAATGAGGACGTATCGTCGGATCACGTACGAAGATCGATGTCAGCTCTATG
>JAOUHD010000019.1 GCA_029865345.1 Nitrospira sp. | reverse complement strand
TGGCCTTCGGCAGAATGATGCGCTTGATCCCCGCACGGTGTGCCGCCAGCACTTTTTCTTTGATGCCGCCCACCGGCAAGACAAGCCCACTCAAGCTGATTTCCCCTGTCATGGCTGTGTCGATTCGCACGGCTTTCCCCTCATAGGCGGAAGCCAGGGCAGTCGCCATCGTGATGCCTGCCGATGGACCGTCCTTTGGAATGGCGCCGGAAGGCACATGGATGTGGAGCCCGTTTCGTTTGAAACGGGAGATGTCCAACCCCATGCTCTCCGCATGCGACCATAGATAGCTTCTGGCGGCACGCGCAGACTCCTGCATGACGTCGCCCAACTGGCCGGTCAGGATCAACTCGTGGCTGCCAGGGAGCAAGGTGGTTTCAATATAGAGCACATCGCCACCGGCCGGGGTCCAGGCGAGGCCGGTGGCGACGCCTGGCGGCAGACTCTTCCGAGCCTCTTCCGGCATAAACCGTTCGGAGCCCAGCCACTCACCGAGGATATCCGTCTGAATATCGACGGGCCGCCGCTCCTGGCCTTCCGGAAGATCAGCGAATGTGAGGGCCACTTTTCTCGTCAACCGTCCCAGCATCTGTTCGAGTTGGCGCACGCCGGCTTCCCGCGTGTACCGAGCAATGACAAGATTCAGCACCTCCTCCGTCAACACGGCTTGGGTTTCCTCAATCCCTGCTTCCTTGAGTCGTCGTGGCCAGAGATAGCGTCGGGCGATTTCAGCTTTCTCTCGCTCGCTATAGCCTTGAAGTCGAATCACTTCCATCCGATCCAACAGGGGTTGGCTGATGGTATCGAGGGTATTGGCCGTGGTGACAAAGAAGACCTTGGACAAATCGAACGGGAGGTCCAAATAATGATCACGGAAGGTGTGATTCTGTGCTGGATCCAGAATTTCTAACAGGGCCGAAGCCGGATCGCCTCGAAAGTCACGCCCCATTTTGTCGACTTCATCGAGCATCAAGACCGGATTGTTGACTCCCGCCCGGCGGATGGCCTGGATGATGCGGCCTGGTAGCGAGCCGACGTAGGTGCGGCGATGGCCGCGCAGCTCAGCTTCGTCATGGACGCCGCCTAAGCTGAATCGCTCGAAAGTCCGGCCCATCGCCCTTGCGATCGACTGGCCCAAGCTTGTTTTGCCAACGCCGGGAGGGCCAACGAGGCAGAGAATCGGGGCTTTGGCAGTTGGATTGAGCTTCAGGACTGCTAAGTGTTCGACGATCCGTTCTTTCACCTCCTTGATCCCGTAATGATCTTCTTCCAATACCTGACGAACCGTTGACAGATCGAGATGTTCTTCGGAGGCCTTCTTCCAGGGGAGTTCGAGGACCAGCTCAAGGTAGGTCCGAAGCACCTGATGGTCGGGTGACGTCGGCGGTACCTTGCCCAATCTGGTGGCCTCACGCTCGACTTCTTTGCGAATATGGTCAGGCAAGTCGGCTTCGGCGATTTGCTTTTTCAACCGGGCGACCTCGTTCTCTTCGTTCTCATCTTCACCCAGCTCTTGCTGGATGGCCTTCAGTTGTTCGCGCAAGATGTACTCGCGTTGACTCTTGCCGATTTTCGTCTGTGCATCCTGGGTGATCTTTTCCCGCAATTGCAGTATTTGGATTTCCTTGGACAGCGCGCCGTAGAGGCTGCGCAGAAGCTCCAGCGTCGAGGAGCTTTCGAGCAAGCGCTGTTCTTCCACCACGTTGAGATTCACGAGCGAGGCGATGCGATAGGCCAGTGCGACGGAATCCTCCTCGTTGCTCAGCACCGTGCCGACTTCTTGGATGCCGGGAGCTTGGATCAGTCTCGGCAAGTCGGACACCAGTTCTTGAATGGCCCGGTGAAGGGCTTTGACTTCCGCTCCATCGTCTGTAGGACGTCCAAGAGAACGGACGCGCACTGTGGAGTAGGGGGTGGACTGTTCTTCTTTCAGGAGGACAACGCGATCCAGACCTTGAACCAGCGCGTGGATGGCGCCTTCTGACGACTGACCGATCTGCTTGATGATCGCCTTGGTGCCGATAGAATACAGATCAGACAGACCTGGTTCTTCGGTCTGAGGATCCCGCTGTGCGACCACGACAATCGTCTTCTCTTCCGTCTTCATGGCGGCGTTGACAGCCGCGACAGAGCGCTCCCGCCCTACCGTCAGCGGGATCATCACGCCTGGAAATAACACCGTTCGTTTAACGGGAAGTATCGGCAACGTCGACAAGGCAGTATGTTCCATGACGACCATCCTTGCTCAGGTTTAAAGTCATTATAACAGCCTGATAGGTTCTCATGCTTAGAAGTCAAGGGGAAGGGATCGAGGAGGGGTGGCAACTCACAAATGTGAGGGGGAATGGCACAACTGATCTCAAGCCTGGTTTGGCTTCGTCAGGCGTCGCCTCGCTCCGCCTTGGACAATCACGAACTCATAAAGCCGGCACTCCAATGCACCGTTGAAGAGGGGAATGCGTTTGGACGGCGTCAGCCCAATTAGCTTCGACAATCGAGGATCGCCAGTCAGCACATAGGCGCGCCATCCGGTAAAGCGCTGCTTCAGCCAATCACCCAGCTTAGGGTAAAACAATTCCAATTCGTCCGACCGGCTGAGGCGGACTCCATAAGGTGGATTGATGATCATCACACCTTTGTCTGCCGGCGCTTCCAAATCTAGAATATCGCTTTGCTTTAGTCGGACATCTATCGCCACTCCAGAGCCTTGAAACATCCGCTGCGCAACCTTCACCATCGCCGGATCCCGGTCGGACGCATAGATGGTGGACGGCACCTGAGCCATGTGTTTGGCTTGCGCCGATTCTCGAAGGTGGTTCCACAATGGTGCGTCGTGAAGGAGTAATCGTTCAAAGCCAAAGTTGCGTGAGATGCCCGGCGCGATCTGGCGAGCCATGAGGGCAGCTTCGAGAGGGATTGTTCCGCTTCCACACATGGGATCGAGCAGCACATCGTTTGCAGTCCAGCCAGCGAGCCGTAGAACTCCCGCTGCCAGGTTTTCCCTGAGTGGCGCTTCGACCGATCCTATCCGATGTCCGCGCTTGAACAAGGGTTCGCCGGATGTATCCACATAAAACGTGACGGTGTTCTGGTCCAGAAAGGCGTCGAGCTTGATGTCCGGCCGTTCCGTATCGACGTTGGGGCGCCCCTGTTTGGCCTTGGCGAACTTATCGCAGACGGCATCTTTGATACGGAGAGTCAGGAAGTCCAGGCTGGGGAGGGGACATCGACGGGCGCTCACCTTCACCTTGATCGTCTGAGCGGGCGTGAACCACTCGGGCCAGGCGAGCGCATAGGCGGCGTGGTAGACATCGCCTTCTGTTTTGTAGGCACTCTGGCCCACTTCCCACAGGATACGGCTGGCGATGTGCGTGTTGAGATTGACCCAGTACATGGTCGACCAGGACGCGCTGAAGCCGACGCCCCCCTCTGTCTTGGTCGTTGCCGGCACACCAAGGCTATGAAGCTCTCCTTCAAGCACACCTTCAAGCCCACGAGGACAAGGTGCAAAGAAGCGATGTTTTGTGCTATCCATTTTGCTTGCCGGGGATTGCTGATTCAGAGGCCACCTAATGAATTATTGCAGCGCCTGCGGAAAGCCCGTCATTCAAAAAGTTCCGCCAGGCGATAACCTGCCTCGGTTCGTGTGCGAAACCTGCCAGGCTATTCATTACCATAATCCGAAGATCGTCGCGGGTTGTATTCCGGAATGGGAAGATCAAATCCTTTTATGCCGGCGGGCCATCGAGCCGAGGTCAGGTCTCTGGACCTATCCGGCTGGCTTCATGGAACTCGGCGAAGGTACCGAACAGGCGGCGATGCGGGAGACGCTCGAGGAGGCGCAGGCGCAGGTGACCATTACGCGGCTCCATTCCGTATTGAGCCTGCCTCGTATTGGACAGGTCTACATGACCTTCATCGGCCGTCTTCAGACCAAGCAGTTCAGCGCAGGGTTTGAAAGTCTGGATGTGCAGCTCTTTCCCCGCCACGCAATCCCCTGGGAGGAGATCGCCTTTCCAGTGGTGGAGACCGCCTTGCGTCATTACGTTGAGGATGTGGCACGGGGAACGTTTCAGCTGCATGTCGCAGACGTTCTGGGGACTATCAACTGACCGAGGTTATTCAGGAGCGAAGCGCACTCTGGGGCACGATCGCGTGGATATTGACGAGCTGTTCCGTGCGGTCAATCGCATAGAAAATCCGCCATTCCCCTACGGCATACTTGCAGAGTCCAGGAAGGTCGTCCGCAATCGATTCATGGCGCAGGTTGTCGACATTGGAAGCCAGCCACTTGGACTTGTCGAGGAGCCGTTGGGCCATGGCCTTGTCAATTGCGGCGAGGTCTTGTGCGGTGCTGGGGCAAAAGGTGAGGCGGTACCAGGGCATGGGGTTTTACCACCGAAGGCCGATTCGCTCGGCTATGTTTTCTCCGGAGAGCCGGTCACTGCTCACTAATGACTGCTTGAGTCGGGCTCTGAGTGAGTCGCCGAGCCGGAGGCCAAGATCAGGATCTCCGACCAACTCACGAATCCGATCGTCCACGAGGCCCCGGACCAATTCCTTCAATTGTTCCGTCGACAACGACGAGAGCTCCATGGAACCAGAATACGGGCCAGGATGGACGGAATGCAACGGGTCTGGTCGCAAGACAGCGGCGGGCTTGGACTCGATCGAAGTCTGTGTGCGCTGAACAGAGGTGACGCGAAGCACGGTGAATTCCAACTTCCGCTAACCAGCCTGCCGGATACGCCGGCGTTCTAGCTGAGGGGAACCCTGTTTGCTTTTAGGAAAGGATGATCGAGCTCGTCAAACGTGGGGAATAGTCTGTGCTGACAGCTGAGTGATCTGCTTCACGTCTTTGGCAGCTCGCCTTTTGGAACGATGAGAGCCTGTCCTACTGCTACGGAGAGCTGTTCGAGCACCCGTTTAAGCCGTTCTTGTTCAGCAGGTGTTACGGCTAAGAATTCGACACCGATACCTTGTGATCCGGACCAGCGGACGGCTCCCCTGCTAATATGGATGGGGGTAGGTTCGCCGGGCAGTTCAATGAGTAATTCCACCTGCATGCCGGTAAAGGACTGGACGACGCTTTCTAGCCGGCAGCCTTTCAGCGAGAGATCCTTCACGGACGCGTTGTATCGAAGTTTGTCTCTCTGCACCAACGTGCTGGGGATTGCTACCGGAAACCGCGGGAATTTACGGGTGACCATCGAGTGTCCTTATGTCGCGTGGCAGATTCCTTGGCCTATCTGCCAAGCATGAGACGTTGCTCTTTGCCTGTCGAGCCGATCGACGTCGTAGCTAGTTGTAGCTAATGAGATATTAGGCATCAGGTTATGTGGCTGGAGGCAACTTGTCAACGAAAAGACTGATCTGAGCAGAGGTGGTTGCGTTCAAAACGAACGGGGTGTCGATGAGATTCGCCTGTCAGGGAACGTTACCAGCGATAGCCCAATATCCGTAGTGTCGAGGACCCCAAAAGGGGCGGTCAAAGGGTGACGAATACATCCCAGAACTTCCAAAATGAAGTCCAAACCCCAACCCGAGGGGATAGCCATAGGAGTAAGGGTAGGAATACGGGATTGGGACAATGCTCGTGGTGGGCCGTTCTACAAGCTGTCGTTGTAAATCCGCCGTCGCGGTTGATTGTCGATCGAGCTGGCTCTTGAGGTGACTGACTGCCCCCTCTTGGGCCTGGAGCTTCCCTTCAAGCTCAGCAATTTTTTTCTGCTGTGTTTTCATGAAGGCGTTCACGCAACGGGTCTGCGCGTCGCCTGTGTAATTAGAACACTCCCATGGTATTTGGAGAGTTTCAGCGATGGTCGGGAAGGGGAAGAGGCCACAGGCGACAGTCCCAGCCAACACCAAGACTCGTGACCACCGATCTCGGAAGGTTTTCCGCTTCATGCTCCCCTCCAATGCGGCTATTTGTAGAGTAGCATACGAATTGTTCCTTGACCAGATGGTCCGAGGACATTTGAATACACGTTTCCTCGATCGAGCGGTGTACATGGGCGCATTTGATTTTAAAGGAAGGAGACTCCTACAATGGCTCGATTGGGAGACCGTGGCTATAGGACTTGATGCATGCCTACGAGACGTCCCTCCAACAAGAAAAAACCTGGCAAGTCCGTTCTACCCGAGCGTTCTGCTAAGCGTCGATTTCAACTGAGGCTTCTGAAGTGGTATGGGGAATATGGCCGGGATTTACCCTGGCGGAAAACCTCAGACCCGTATCATATCCTCGTCTCAGAGGTGATGCTTCAGCAGACCCAAGTTGATCGGGTGATCCCTAAGTACCACGAGTTTTTGAAACGTTATCCGAGTTTCGAAGACTTGGCAGAGGCTCCGGTCGCCGATGTCAAGAAGACCTGGTATCCCCTAGGGTATAACATTCGCCCGGAACGGCTGCACGGGATCGCGTGTGAAACGGTGGAACGGTACGGGGGAAAACTCCCCAACGATGCTGACGAGTTGCTCTCGTTCAAGGGGATCGGGCGATATACTGCCGGGGCAATTCGCTCCTTTGCGTTCAATGAAGATGCGCCCATTCTGGACACGAACGTGATCCGTGTCTTGCACAGGGTGTTTGTCGCTGAGGGTGATCCTAAGGCACAGAAGACGATGCTATGGGAATTGTCGGAAACCTTGATCCCGCGTGGGAAAGGGTATGACTTTAATCAGGCGATTATGGACTTTGGAGCGACGGTATGCACGGCTCGTGATCCCTATTGTCTCCTGTGTCCGATGAAGTCGTTCTGTAAGACATATCCGTTCAGTCCGACGACTCGTGAACGGTAGTAGGCTGATCATGCAAGTCATTGAAGTGGCAGCAGGGCTCATCCACCGTGACGGTCGCTATTTAATCGCCCGTCGAAAACCTGGTGTCCACTTGGCAGGTTTCTGGGAGTTTCCTGGGGGGAAACGGGAAATGGGCGAATCGCTCACGGAGTGTTTGCAACGAGAGCTGTTTGAAGAGCTGAGTGTTCGCATCGACCAACCTATTCCGTATCGGGTCATTCGGCACGACTATTTGGATCAAATCATCGAGTTACATTTTTTTCTATGTACCATTGAACAGGGGGAACCCGTGCCTATCGGTTGTGAAGAAATCCGCTGGGTCTATCCTGAAGATCTCACGGAGTTTACCTTCCCGCCGGCAGACTATGCGGTTATCGACGCTTTGCGGCGTGATGCATTCGGAGTTTCACCATGAAGGTGGTGCTTGATATCGAAACCGTCCAAGCTCCTCGTGAAGAATGGGCACGTTTGGCGGGGAAGGCGCCGATGAGCAGTGAATCTCCCCAAGCGGACGAGGGGTATGACCTCTTTGCCGCAGGTGCGGCAGAAGAACGCCGGCACGCAGAGGATGAGCTGTACGCCAAGTCGGCGTTCGATGGGACGTTCAGCCGCATCGTCTGTATCGGCCTGCTGGAATTTTCTGATCAGATGGAAGCTCGCAGCGCCGTCGCTTGGTTCGGGGCGAACGAACGTGAGCTGCTCCGCCAATTCTGGGCGAGGCTAGCCCAGGACCGTCCTGCCTTATTCATCACACACAACGGACTTGGCTTTGATCTACCCTTCATCAAGAAGCGGTCGATCATCAATCAAGTGAAACCCAGCCTCGATATCAACCTTGCGAAGTTCCGTACCGAACCGGTCTATGACACGATGGCCATCTGGAGTAATTGGGACACGAGGGGCTGGGTCAAGCTTGATGTATTGGCCCGAGCATTACAGGTCGACACGAAGTCGGGTAGTGGGGAACAAGTCGCCGAAATGTGGGAGAAAAGGCAGGGTCGTGAGCTTGCGCAGTACTGTCTGCAAGATACCTATGTGACCTATGCCTGCTACAGCCGCATGAACTTTCGTCAACCCCTGTCCAGAGAGGTTGTTCTGCTGCAGCCTGAGCTCTGCGACGTCGATTAGATCGATCAGTTGATCACCGAGTCTGATACGCTTCCGCCGATTTCTTTTTTGGGGCTGAGCGGGCGGCTGTCTTGCTGGTCTTCATAGCCTTCACTTCTTCCGCTCGTTGACGGAGTTCTTGTTTCATCCACATTACTTCCTTCTTCAGCATTGCGATCTCGGAATCTTTGCGTTTGTTAGCTTCTCGCGCTTCACGGACCTCATCCAGCTTCTTGTTGAGTAGTTCATCGGTACTTAATTGAGGAGTTCCTGCATCGGTCCGGCGCTGAGCCGGAAACTCTAGGGGGTCTAGTAAGGAGGAAGCTTCCTGCGGCGCTGCTGCTTCCGTGACCGATGGGTCTAGTGTCGGCGCAGCGGCTGGTGCCAGCGGAGCAGCCTGTGCTGCAGAAGCTGGGAGAGGCTTTGGTGCCCCTGCTGTTAGCCGCGAACCAGGCGTCCCTGCTTTGGCGAGGGGCTGGTAATCGATGACCATCGTCATGGCTCCACTCCCCAGAGCGACGAAGGAAGGAGCTTTTTCAAGACGCGCGGCAGAACTAGGATTGAACCCCGAGGCCTTCCTGTTTAGAGATGGAGCGATTGTCAAATGGATTGATTCTTTATGGACATAGAGGGTGCCCGCTGTGGGTTCAGTGCCTGACCCTGCCGACGGAGACACCTTGAAACCGACAATCTGCTCCGGTTTCGCTTGTGATAAGCCTTGGGCTAGCAGGGGAGCAAGAAACTCGGCGTCTTCATCGCTGAATACTCTCATCGGCTTGCTGCCACTGGCGGGCATGTTGCCTGACATTTTCTGAACGTCGTCGGTCACAACGCCTTTGACTATTTTTAGCATGGTCATCTGGTCGATGGTGGCAGGATGGTTAGCTGAAAATGACCAGTCGGCGATCTCCTTGAGATAGACGGATCCTTTAGCATTTTTGTGAAGCTTTGCCTCTCCGGAAAGCATGGAGCATCCGGGCACGATCAGGCTGAGGGACATCAAGACGCCAACATAGTGGGAACTGCGGACATTGAAAGGGACATGCATAGGGGATCTCCTCATCTGTGGTCTTGTGGCCGAGAAGGCCGGTTGGCCTCTATAGCGAAAGCTTCGAGTTTGATCATGGTTCTTATACCGAACTACCATACACCTAGACCCATGAGTACTATGCCGATTACCAACCAGCCGACTACCCCAACCGAAATGATTGTTTCGAGTGTGATACGGGAATCAGAGGGGTTGGGATTAGGTGTTGAATCGGAGTCGGCGGACTTCATAGTGAGAGGCAAAAGCTCTGATTGCTGAACAGGTGGACGCCGAAATTTGAGCAAGGTCCATGCCTTCTCATTTTTGAAGTGACAGGTTGTATCGTTGGTCAAGGGAAGAGGGAGAGGTCCTTACTAGAACTCAGCATCCGAAGGTCAAGAATGGTGACCGCACCCTAGAAGAGAGACTTAAGACGGTGCCTTTATAATCATGAGGTTAGAGGCGAAGGATTGATCAAGTGGAGGAAGAAGCTTTGGACGATTGGGGGTGGGCTTGGTCATCAACGAGGTTACATGGGAGCGAATACAGGGAAAGAATGATTGACGAAATAGTCTGAATGTGGCCGAGCGAGCCGGTCAAATAATGTTCATTTCTACCATGAGGTGTGCAGAATTGTTCCAAAGGGTGAGATTGTTAATGTCTCCAATACGAACTGCCTACAAGACTGGGATCTCACTCCCCATAGAGAGTCGCAGCCGAGGCATCAAAGATCTGTTTCGTAATCAGAGTACCTGGCCGAAAATCACCGGTGCCTTTCTCCCATACAACAGTGATGTTACCATCGGTTTTCCCCATTGCCTGGGTTGGCGAGCGGGTTGCATCTCTCTCAACTAACACCTGCATTGCCTTGCCGATATACCGTTGGTTGCGTTCTAGGGTGGTGCGGCGCTGAGTTTCCAGGAGTTGAGCGACGCGCATACCTTTGACTCGATCAGAGACATCATCCGCATATTTTCTTGCTGCAATCGTATGCTTCCGTTCCGAGTACTTGAAGATATAGGCCGAGTCGAGCTGGGCCTGTTCCACAAGACGAGTGGTGGCCTCAAAGTCTTCCTCGGACTCTGAACAGAACCCACAAATGATATCGGTGGTCAGGACGATCTGGGGGATTGTTATTCTGATTCGATCGGCTAGTGCCAGGTATTCGGCTCCGGTATAGTTCCGCCCCATCAGTTCAAGGATCCGATCGCTTCCCGACTGCAGTGGGAGATGGATGTGCTTGCAGATCTTTGGATGGGTGGCGATGGTCTCGATCAGCGCGGGAGGAAAGTCTTTGGGGTGCGGAGAGGTAAACCGGACTCGCTCAATGCCAGGCTGGTCAGCGACGGCGCTGATGAGCCGAGCAAAGTCCCATCCTTCATGGTAGTAGGAATTGACGTTCTGTCCGAGCAGCGTGATTTGCTTAAAGCCACGGGTGGACGCGTCGCGAGCTTCGAGAAGAATGGATTCTGGATCGCGCGACCGCTCACGTCCCCTGGTATAGGGGACGACACAGAAGGAGCAGAAGTTATCGCAGCCTCGCATGACGGTAATCCAAGCGTTCACGCCGTTGTTGCGGTCCGGCATGATATTTTCGTAGGTTTCATATTCCGACAGATCGAGCGCGAACGCTTTCTGCCGGAGTCCCTGTTCTTGTGCGTCCAGCGCGTTGGTGAGCAACCGGGGCAACTGTCGGTACGAATCCGGGCCGGCCAGGACGTCAATGAGCGGTTCTTTCTCAGCCAGCTCGCTTTTGAGATTCTGAGCCATGCACCCAAGCACACCGACGACGAGCGGGCGTTGCTTTTTTACGGCTCTGAGCTCGGAAAGATGGAGATAGATCTTTTTGTGAGCATTCTCTCTGATTGCGCAGGTGTTGACTAAGACCACATCGGCGCGTTCGCGGTCTTCCGTGAAACCAAACCCCTCTTGCTTCAATAGTGACCGGACCAGCTCACTATCCGATTCGTTCATCTGGCAGCCGAAGGTTTCGATGTGAACCTGGGGAAGGGTCTTGACCATCATAGGAGCACCAGGGAAGCGTTCGTCGTCGCTGGAGGCGTTACGAGATCGCCGAATACGCAACGGCCGGCTGCGGCAGATATCGTGACTGGCTTGATGTGGTTCTCTAGGTTATCGGAATCCGTGACGGCGACTTTTATGAAGTTCGGCGTCGTGCCGAAGCGATAGGAGCCTTGTGTCCCGGATTCAAACAGGACCGGGACCGTTTTTCCGATCTGTGCGTTGTGAAAGACTAGTCGTTTGGCGCGATCGAGATCCAGCAGAAGATTGGTGCGTTTCTTGATCGATATGGACGAGACCCGCTGCTTGATGCGCAGTGCTGCGGTCCCCGGCCGCGAGGAATAGGGAAAGACGTGCAGATAGGAGAAGGGGAGGTCTGAGGCAACGGCCACTGTATTTTGGAATGCGGCGTCAGTCTCGCCAGGGAATCCGACCATGAGATCAGTTCCGATCCCGAGGTCGGGAATCTTCCTGAGCGCGGTGTCGATCAGCTTGCGGTACGCGTTGACCGTATGGCGCCGGTTCATGGCCTGTAGGACCTGATCGTCCCCGCTCTGCAGAGGAATGTGGAGATAGGGACAGAGTTTCTTGGATGAGGCCATGAGATCAAGCAGTTCCTCGCTGACCGTGGTCGGCTCAATCGATGAGATCCGGATGCGCTCGAGGCCCTCAACCCGATTGAGCCGACCAAGGAGCGCAACAAAGTCGGTATTGCCGTGAGCGTATTGCCCGATGTTCACGCCGGTCAGGACGATCTCCCGATAGCCCCGTGCCACTAAACTCTCGGCTTCGCGCAGAATGTCGTCGAACACTCGGCTGCGTTCGTGTCCTCTGGCGAACGGGATGATGCAAAAGCTGCACATGGCGCTACAACCGTCCTGAATCTTAAGCAGCGCTCTGGTGGAGTCCGGTTCCGCAAAGTAGGGCAGATCAAAGTCTCCACGCGTCATTGTCTTTGTATGGTGAATATCCGGGGTCGATCGTTTGCGCAGCTCGTGAACGGCTGGGAGATAGGCCGGCAGGTCGAGCTTGAACTGATGTCCGACGATGAGATCGATGCCGGCCTGACGCTTGAGCTGTTCCATGCCGGTTTGGGCGTAACAGCCGGTCACGGCGACGAAGGCATGGGGAGAGTGCTTCAGTGTTTTTCGGATTAGGTATCGCGATGTCCGTTCGGCATCTTCCGTCACGGAACAGGTATTGAGCACGAGAACATCGGTTGGTTGGCCGAACTCGACGAGCTCAAACCCCTTCCGCCTGAGCCCTTCCCCAAGGATCGAGGTTTCGGCTTGATTCAGTCGGCAGCCGAGCGTATGAAGAGATGCACGCGTTGTTCCCATAGGGTGGCATTATAGGGAGAGTAGGCCTGTTCCAGCAAGGTCGCTTCTTACGACCGGGGATCTCAAGGATTGTGAGCCAATTGTCGGAACGACCCATGATCGGGTTGTATCCGAGTCGCCGAGGAGAGCGTGAGGATCGTGCATCTGCGTCCGCTCATCGTTTGTGTGTTGGCAGCATTGTTCTGGAGCCATCCTGTGACGGGATGGAGCACGGATTCACTTCCCACTGAGCCTGATCTTGCAACCCGTGTCGATGAGCTGTATGACCATGAGGCCCGTCTCTTCATCATGCTGTATTCGCTTCGCGGAAACGGCCAAATCGATTATGTCACGGCTCGGCTGGTGCAGGAGTATTCGCGTAGTACCTACGGGAATCCTATCTATCAGACCGAGGCCCAGCCACTCTTCTATTGGTGGAACCACATCATGTGGAATGACCCTGAACAGGATGGGGTCAATGGCAACGAAAAGGTCTACCAGGAAAATGCCGAATTCGACATCTCGCGCTACAAACCCTGTTTGTTCAACGGACAACCCTGTTAGCCTCAGTGCCAGCTAGTGAGATGATTCCTGCCTGTTTTGTGATTCTGCTGAGAGGCGGCGCGAGGCGGTGGTATTCTGCACGGCACTCGAAACGAGTTGCCCTGCTGATGGTAGGTCCGCCTGATTCAGCTCACGTGTGTGAGAGTCAGTTTCCATGAAACAAGGATCCTTTGACTTATCAAGCCTTATGAATCGTCGCATCCTCGTGATGCTGCCATTGGGCTTTGCTTCCGGTCTCCCTCTCGCCCTCACCTCTGGGACCTTACAGGCCTGGCTGACCGTGGAAGGAGTCGACCTCAAGACCATCGGTATTTTCACGATGGTCGGCCTGCCCTATACGCTCAAGTTTCTATGGGCCCCAGTGATGGATCGCGTGATACCTCCTTGGTTTGGGCGGCGTCGCGGCTGGATGGTGCTGACGCAACTTTGCGTGGCAATCGGACTTGGGCTGATGGCCCTCACCAACCCAAAGATTCACCCAGGATGGATGGCGGCTTATGCTGTGCTGGTCGCATTTTTGGCCGCTTCTTTGGATATTGTCTTCGACGCCTATCGCACAGACACGCTCCAATCGCATGAGCGCGGTTTGGGTGCGGCGGTATGGGTGAACGGCTATCGAATCGCACTATTAGCCTCTGGGGCCGGCGCGCTTGTGCTTGCCGATTATGTCGGGTGGCAAATGACGTATCTGGCCATGGCAGCCGTCATGGTAGCCGGAGTCGGTATCGTCTTGCTCAGTCCCAACCCTACGTTCGTTGCCGATGCTCCAAAGAGTATGAAGGAAGCCGTCGGCGCACCGCTGGCCGAGTTCTTTGGACGGCCCCATGCGTTAGGGTTCTTAGCCGTCATTGTTCTCTACAAGCTTGGAGACGCCTTTGCCTCTGCGCTTCAGACCGCTTTTCTAATCGGCGGGCTTAGTTTTTCTGCGACGGACGTCGGTGCTGTGAAGGGATTAGGGGTCTTTGCCACATTGCTGGGCGCTTTCATCGGCGGACTCATGATGGCCAAGTCGGGACTCGTACGGTCGCTGTTGATCTTCGGAGTCTTGCAGGCGGTCTCAAATCTTGGATTCGTCGTATTAGCATTGGCAGGCAAGAATTCGATGGTCCTAACGGCGGCAGTCGTGATCGAAAATGTGACGGGTGGAATGGGCACGGCTGCGTTCGTCGCATTGGTGATGTCGCTCTGCGATCCTCGGTATACCGCGACTCAGTTCGCCCTGCTGTCTTCATTAGAGGCATTGGGGAGGGTATTTGCCGGCCGACCGTCGGCGGATCTTGTTACCCTGGTTGGATGGACTCAATTTTTTGTCTTGACCGTGGTGGTCGCTCTCCCGGGTCTGTGGGCTGTTTGGCGGATCCGACATTCCATCGAGCCTGAGCAGAAAGCTGCCGAGCATACTCCCGTTACGAAATCTGGAGTTTCGTCGATCTCCAAGTGACTATGCGGACAATCGTCGTTGAAGGAAGAGGACGAAGAGCATGAGGGTGGGCAGTGGAGCAAGGATGAACGGCACTAGCCAGAGCCAGACGTTCTTCCCGCGGACTCGCCCTTGGTCGATCATCCAGACGAAGAGCCAGACGAGCAGACAAGCATAGTTCAAGATAATCCACTGAGTGGTGTGTGTTTTGAGGACACTGGTGCTTTCTGACGGGCCTTGGAAGAGGAAGATTCCTAACAACAGTAAGAATATGCTTAACAGGACCCCAACAAGTTTTTTACTCCAGACGAACATGGTCTCCTCCAGACTTTATGGACCTTGTGAAGAAAATTCCGGTTAAGCTAATTGGCGGACGGTTGTTTGTCAAATGAGGCGATTCGATAGTCATCGAACAACTTCAAGGGTAGACGATCCTATCAAAACATCATGAGTCTCCTTCGTTTGAGCGTGATCGTTGTTGCACTTGCAGGAGCAGTCGCTTTGGCATGGTCAAACCCGACCATGGACGACTATTTACGCTTCGTTGAACAGGAATTGAGCAAAGCGATAGACCGAATGGACCAGGGGACATTGACTCGAGAGCAACAGTTCATTCGGCAGGTATTTCAGTCGCAAAGTAGGAAGCTTCTCGAATCACTCGTGAGGCCGAATACCGTGCGACAGAACTGGGGGATTGTGAGCCAGTATGAAACACAGGTGGCGGATACAAGCGTCATTGTCTTCGGTCTCGGCGGTTGGTTCATTCCTATTCAGGGCATCGAAGAAGCAACGCTGAAGATCGGGCGAATGGCCTTCTAACAAGAAAAATGGCCAGGGTAATCTGACGGGGCCAGATTCTGCAGGTTATTTCTGTGGATAACCACGTTGATAAACGACCAGAATCGGCCAGGATATTCGCATTTCGACTATTCACAGCCTTTCCTCTCATTTCCCAAAGATCCACAATACTTGGTGTTGACAAAAAAACATGATAGCTATATGTAGCTGTTCACTAAAAATACATGAGCTTCGCGCACCCTAAATATGGTCTACTCAGAGGCATGGGTCACACCCTTTTCCCCTCGGCAGGAGGTCTACCGTGAAAATTGATCGAAGATTTACCAGTCGCAGGCAGAATCCCTACGAGGGGATCACGTTTGTGAAGCGTTCGTCGGAGATTCGCAATCCCGACGGATCCACAGTCTTCAAGCTCGAAAATATCGACGTTCCTGAGGCCTGGTCGCAGCTGGCCATCGATATATTGGCCCAGAAGTACTTTCGGAAGGCCGGAGTTCCGCAGCGCGATCAGAATGGGCAGCCTGCCATCGGTCCAGATGGCAAGTCGGTGTTGGGTGGTGAGCAAGATGCCCGTCAAGTCTTCGAACGCATGGCTGGATGCTGGACCCATTGGGGCAAGTCTTATGGGTATTTCAAGACGCCGGACGATGCGGAGTCGTTCCACGATGAAATGTGCTACATGCTGGCGCATCAAATGGCAGCGCCAAATTCTCCCCAGTGGTTCAATACCGGCCTTCATTATGCCTATGGGTTATCGGGACCGGCACAAGGGCATTATTACGTTGATCCCAAGACTCAGGAGGTGGTGAAAGCCACCAACGCCTTCGAACATCCTCAACCACACGCCTGTTTCATTCAATCGATTGAGGATGATCTTGTGAATGAAAACGGCATTATGGATCTCTGGGTTCGGGAAGCGCGGTTGTTCAAGTATGGTTCCGGGACCGGGACCAATTTTTCGAAACTGCGTGGGGATGGCGAAGGGCTTTCTGGCGGCGGGAAGTCTTCAGGCCTTATGTCATTTCTGAAGATCGGGGATCGAGCTGCCGGAGCGATCAAATCCGGAGGGACGACGCGCCGTGCCGCCAAGATGGTTTGTTTGGACCTCGACCATCCGGATATCGAAGAGTTTATCGATTGGAAAGTCATCGAAGAGCAAAAAGTCGCGGCGATGGTGACGGGGTCAAAGATTTGTGCACAGCGCCTCAATGCGGTGCTGAAAGCTTGTCATACGGTCGATGGTGAGGGCGCTCTCAGGCTGGATCTCGACCAGAAGACCAATCCGGTCTTGCGTGAGGCTCTAGCATCGGCCCGTCGAGATTTGGTATCCGAGGCATATATCCAACGAATGTTTTCGTATGCACAGCAAGGCTTCACGCATTTTGTCTTCCATGAATATGACACGAATTGGGATGGGAAGGCCTACCAGACCGTCTCTGGGCAAAACTCCAACAATAGCGTCAGGATTCCCAATGAGTTTTTTGCCGCGCTCGAAACCGACGGGGACTGGCAACTCAAGCGTCGAACGAGCGGCAAGGTCTGGAAGACTGTCAAGGCACGGGAGCTGTGGGACCGGATTGCGTGGGCAGCCTGGATTTGTGCTGATCCGGGGACGCAGTACGATACCACCATCAACGAATGGCATACCTGTCCAGAGGATGGTCGCATCAACGCCTCGAATCCCTGTTCCGAGTATATGTTTTTGGATGATACGGCTTGTAATCTCGCCTCCCTGAACCTCACGAAGTTCTATGCCGCTGATGGGCAATTTGAGCTAGAACATTTTCGCCATGCCGTTCGGCTGTGGACGATCGCGTTAGAGATCAGCGTGTTGATGGCTTCCTTCCCGAGCCGCTCCATCGCTGAAAAGAGCTATCAGTTCCGGACGCTTGGGTTGGGGTATGCGAATTTGGGGACTGTGCTCATGCGGCAAGGCATTCCTTACGATTCCCCCAAGGCCTTAGCAATTTGTGGAGCAATCACGTCCATTATGACGGGTGAAGCGTACAGTGCATCGGCTGAAATGGCTGCCGAATTGTCGCCCTTTCCGGGGTACGCCAACAATCGAGAGCATATGCTGCGGGTCATCCGCAATCACCGTCGAGCTGCGTACCAGGCGCCGCAGGCAGAATACGAACACCTCACGATTGCGCCGATAGGAATCCGTCCTGAGCATTGTCCGCCTGACATGCTTCTCGCCGCCAGACGCGCCTGGGACCATGCGCTTGAATTAGGGACGGCCTATGGATATCGCAATGCTCAAGTGACCGTCATTGCTCCAACCGGCACGATTGGGTTGGTCATGGACTGTGATACCACGGGGATTGAACCAGACTTTGCTCTGGTGAAATTTAAGAAACTGGCCGGTGGCGGGTACTTCAAAATCATCAATCAAAGCTTGCCGATGGCGCTGGCCACTCTCGGCTATACGGACCAGCAAGCGCAGGATGTCGTTCGTTACTGTGTCGGGGCTCAGACGCTCAAAGGCGCACCGTTCATCAATCATGACACGCTGCGTCAAAAGGGATTCGACGATGCGGCTCTCGATCGTTTGGAGAGCAGTTTGGGGCAAGCGTTTGAAATTCAGTTCGCCTTCAACAAGTTTACGCTCGGAGAGGCGTTCTGCGTCGAAAAGCTTGGCCTGACCGAAGCCCAGCTGAATGAAATAAGCGTCAACCTGCTGAAGACGCTTGGCTTTACGCAAGAAGAGATCGCCGCAGCGAATGATTTCTGTTGCGGGACGATGACGGTGGAAGGCGCCCCGTATTTGAAGGCCGAACACCTTGCAGTGTTCGATTGTGCCAATCGATGCGGTCGAATCGGGCAACGCTCCATTGCCGTCGATGCGCATATCCGCATGATGGCCGCGGCACAGCCGTTCATCAGCGGCGCGATTAGCAAGACCATCAACATGCCGGCCGATGCCACCCTTGAAGACGTCAAGGCGGCCTATTTACTCGCCTGGAAGAGCATGGTCAAAGCAGTCGCGCTCTATCGTGACGGGTCCAAACTGAGTCAGCCGTTGAGCGCTTCGACTGACAGTGGGAAGGCCGTGGAGGCGGTCACTAGCGTGATGGGAATGGCGGAGAAAATCACCGAACGGGTACTCGTTCGGTATCTTGCCAAGCGCCGCCCGCTCCCGAGTCGGCGAAGTGGATACACTCAAAAGGCGATTGTCGGGGGACATAAGCTGTACCTGCGCACGGGCGAATATGAGGATGGGACGGTCGGAGAAATCTTTTTGGATATGCACAAGGAAGGGGCAGCGTTCAGAAGCCTCATGAATTGTTTTGCGATCGCCATCTCTCTTGGACTTCAGCACGGCGTGCCGCTGGAAGAATTCGTTGAGGCGTTTGTCTTTACCCGGTTTGAGCCGAACGGTCCCGTGAAATTGAACGATCGAATCAAAATGTCAACCTCGATCATCGATTATATCTTCCGTGAATTAGCCGTGACGTATCTCGACCGGTATGACCTGGCGCAGGTGAAAGAGGAGGATCTGCGCATGGATTCGATGAAGAAAGACGACATGGATCCCGAATGTTCAGAAGAAGAGGCGGACCTCGATGCACTGGCCAAGTCGTCCGTTCTTACCGAGCATCTTCCGATCCGTCGGAACAGTGGAAAAGGAAATGGTCATGGAAATGGAAATGGCCATAGTGTTGCTCGACAAGTGGAGATCACGAGGGAAACGCTTACACTGACAGAAATAAAAAATGCCAAAGATGCTAAGGTCAAGGGCTACGAAGGCGATCCTTGTCCCGAGTGCAAGCAGTTCACCATGGTCCGAAACGGCACCTGCCTGAAGTGTGTGACGTGCGGCGCAACGAGTGGATGTTCATAACGAGGAGTGTAAGAATGCGGAGCAGGCGGCCGTCATTGTGTCTCTGGTGTAGAAAGCGGCGGGTCCTCCGAATACGCTCGAGTGCTGACGCATTCTTTGTGGTGCGGTTACGGGCTCGAAGGCTTTGCGCGAGACCGGCGTCCTCTTGTATCCTCTCGTATCACTATGGGTCGTGGTCTCCATTGCGAGCTGCTCGCTCGGCGAGGCGGAAAAAGTCCTGATGCCGGAGGTCAACTAGGAGTCTCACTATGCCGACAACAACGCAACTTGTTATCAGTGGTCAGAGTAAACCGGGTGCCCTTGCCAGAGTGACGGCGGTCCTCGGTGAAGCCGGCGTCAACATTAAGGCGTTCTCTGCTCCGGAGGTGATGGCAACAGGCAAGTTGCGGCTGCTTGTTGCTGACCTGGACAGTGCGCGCGCGGCCCTTAAGGCGGCGAAGATTAAGTTCCGCGAAGAAATTGCGCTCCTCCTAAGTCTTGAAAACAAGCCTGGCGCGTTAAGGAAAGTGGCAGATACTTTGATGAAGGGCCGGATCAACATCAAGTGCGGCTATTGTACGCCTTCACGGGAAGGGAAACGGGCGATCGTCGTTCTGACCGTTTCCAATACCGACAAGGCCCTGGCTATTCTACGCAATCAGTCGCTCGACGAGTTTTGATTGATACGGCCGGTGCCGCTCACGAAACTTACTTCTCTGCCCATGGTCGTGATCGGACTGGGCGTCGTCCTCTATCAAGGCTGCACCACTCCTCGTCCTATTGATCGTTTCCCCGGGTATCCCGTTGGGTTTGTAGAACGAGGAATGGCCTCGTGGTATGGCCCTGGCTTTCATGGGAACAAGACAGCGAATGGGGAACGGTACGACATGTACAAACTGACGGCTGCTCATCGGACACTGCCACTCGGGTCCGTCGCAGTTGTGCATTCGTTGACTTCAGGTCGCCACGTTACGGTCAGGATTAATGATCGAGGACCGTTCGCGAGGGGACGGGTTTTGGACCTTTCGTTGGCTGGTGCCCAAGCGCTTGGGATGGTCGGCAACGGAAGCGACCAGGTCGAACTTCGAGTTGTGGACTATAACTCTCGGCCCGAAGGGATGGGGGTGTTACGTGTTCAAGTCGGTGCTTTCGCGGACCTTCAGAATGCTCGGGCGCTGTTAGCACAAGTTCAACGAGATTTTGCTGATGGGCGTATCATTCAGATCGATCTCCAGGAAGGGCGTCGTTACCGAGTTCAAATTGGTCGATTCATGACTGAGCAGGAGGCTCAGATGGCCGCGAGTCGCCTCGATCGTACATTGAACCTGCAATCGCTTGTTGTGCGGGATGATAGCTAAACACGAGAAGGACGGTGGCATCATTCTGAGGGTTCTGTTTGGAACCAATTGATTTTCAAGCGACATTTCTTGGATTGCTTGCCTGCATTTGATCCCTGTGATAGATGTATTAGCTGTGAACTCTATTCTAAGCGGTCCGGTTATCTTAATCGTACGATCTTCTGAAGGGTGGACCAAGAGGTATCCTCTGGGAGACGTCCGGCTTCTCATCAGACCAGCCATACTGGTCCAACGTCCCTACTAGATGACTGCGATGGACATCCTCATCCTACTAGGATTGATAGGGTTATCCGCCGTTATTTCGACAGCCGAGATCGGTTTCTTTTCGGTCAACGAAACACGACTGAAAGCATTGGCGCAGAACGGAAGTAAACGGGCAGCCAAAGCTCTTCAGTTGAGGAGCGACCCCCAAAAGCTCCTCTCGACCATTCTCGTCGGTGACCGTCTCGTCAGTACTGCGACCCCCATGTTCGCCACCTTCATTACATTGAATGCCTATGGGGGCAAGAGTGCGCTTGAAGAAGCGATTGCAGTCATGATTGGAATCCTGACCTTTGTGCTTCTCGTGTCAGTGGATGTCATCCCAAAGACTCTGGCGGCAAAGTTCTCCGTACCCGTGACGCTGAACATGGCTTACCCCATCTATGGGGTTCAGGTCATGTTGCGACCGCTTCTTTTTCTGATCGTTCCTCTGATCTACAGTTTGACGGGAGGAAAGGGGTTGACGCTTCCCTTGGTAACAGAGGAAGAGCTGAAAATTATGCTCGACCAAGGAGGAAAAGCCGGCGAGTTAGAATCAGAAGAAGTCAAAATGATCAAAAACGTGTTTCAACTGAAAGATATTACCGCGGAAGATGCGATGACGCCGCGCATCTACGTGTTTTCGCTAGACGGGAACCTCCGACTCAAGGAAGCACAAGAGCTGCTCTATAATTCCAAGTACTCCAGAATTCCGCTCTATGACGGCATGCTCGATAACATTACCGGGATTCTTTACAAGACGAAGGCGCTGACTGAGTTGGCTAAAGGGAGAACCGATTTGCGCCTCCGGGATATCGCCCATCCTCCGCTCTTCGTCCCGGCCGGCAAGACGGCGGACGACTTAATGAAACAGTTCCAGCAGGAGAAGCGGCATATGGGAGTCGTCGTCAACGAATTCGGTGGTGTCATGGGACTGGTGACGCTTGAAGATCTTCTCGAGGAAGTCGTGGGTGAGATCGTCGATGAAACGGATATCACTGAAGAACTCATCAAACGCATTGGAAAGAACCAGATTCTAGTCCACGGACGGACGGAAGTTCGAAAGGTGAACGACTTCCTAAAAGTTGAGCTTGGAGATGAAGCCCTGACGATTGGAGGGCTGATCCAGGAAAATCTTGGTCGCATCCCGCAGGCAGGAGAAGAACTCCGCATCGAGAATTGTCGCCTGGTGGTCCATGAGGCGGATCCTCGATCGATACGAAGCGTGCAAATTCTTAAGGACGAGAAAGTGCCTGTTCCGGTCGAAGCCTCGGTGTGACTAGCCCTCCTGCTGTTGCGCTATTAAGTCTAGGAATGCCTCCTCGTTAAGGACAGCTACCTCAAATTTCTTTGCCTGATCAAGTTTGGAGCCAGGGTCTGTGCCGGCTACGATATAGCTCGTCTTCTTACTGACACTGGATGACACCGAGGCGCCCAACCGTTCGACCAGTGCCTTGGCCTCATCTCTTGTCAGCCTCACCAATCCACCGGTGAACACGAAGCTCTTCCCCGAGAAAGGCAAAGCAACCGAGCTCTGAGTTGAGGGTGTGTCTATGATCGAAACGCCGAGTGTACGCAATTCATCGATGACCCGTCGGTTTGAACGCTCTTGGAAGTAGGAGACCAAACTCTCAGAGATTTCAGGACCAATTTCCCGGACTTCCTGAAGACGGACGCAGTTAGCCGACATGATAGCATCAAGCGAGCCGAACTCTTTCGCAAGCACCTTGGCGATGTGCTGCCCTACTTGACGGATTCCCAGGCCCATCAAAAATCGGTCGAGCGAGACGTGTTTGCTTTGAGCGAGGGCGTCAAGGAGAAGGGTTGAGGATCGCTCCGCGAATCCCTCTAACTCAAGAAGTTGTTCAGCCCTGAGTCGATACAGGTCGGAAAGATCCTTCACAAGGCCGAGGTCGACCAATTGTGCCACTGTTTTCTTACCCAGTCCGTCGATATTGAGAGCGGTCTTCGATACGAAGTGTTCAATGGCACCTTTCAGTTGGGCCGGACAGGCGGCTTGGCCTGTGCAGTAGAAGTAGGCACCTTCTCTTGCCACGGTGGAATTGCATATTGGACAGTGAAGTGGCATATGGAAAGGGGCCGACCTGACTTCATTCAAGATAGGGATACGCTCGGTGATTGCCGGAATAACATCGCCGGCGCGCTCGACTCGAACCGTGTCGCCTACTCGGATATCCTTTCTTGCCACCTCGTCCGCATTGTGGAGGGTAGCTCGGCTGATGGTGACCCCACCGACGTCTACTGGTTTCAGGAGGGCGAGAGGCGTTAAGGCTCCCGTTCGGCCAACGGAAATTACAATGTCCTGTACCTCTGTGATCTCTTTCCGAGGAGGAAACTTGAACGCGATAGCCCAACGAGGGCTTCGGGATTTCATGCCCAGTTGTGCCTGCCAGTCTCGACGATCGACTTTCACCACGACGCCATCAATTTCATAAGGGAGATTGTCGCGTTGGTCCTCCGTTTCCCGGTGAAATGCCAAGACCTGGTCGATGGTTTCGCATCGTCGGCGAAGGTGAGGGACCGGAAGCCCGCACATGGCTAGCATCTCCAGTTCCGCCCAGTGCGACGGGGGATGAGCTCCGGACATCGCCATTACTTCATAGCACGTGACGACGAGTGGCCGTGAAGCGGTAATGTGCGAATCGAGTTGCCGAAGAGAACCGGCGGCGGCGTTACGTGGGTTGGCAAAGGCGTCGTCCCCCCGCTCGGTCATTCGTCGATTGAGCGCATGAAAGTCGGAAAGGCGCATGTACACTTCGCCGCGCACCACCAAATGATCCGGGTACGATCCAGTCTCCAACTGCAGCGGGAGCGAGCGAATCGTGCGGAGATTCATGGTGATATCCTCGCCCGCCTGTCCGTCACCACGGGTCGAGCTACGAACAAACGTCCCGTGGTCGTAGACTATTTCAACTGACAGGCCATCGAATTTAGGCTCGACCGTGTACTCGATGTGGTCCACACCTAGCTCCCGCTTCATTCGCTGATCGAAGGCCAGGACCTCTTCAGAATTCACCAAGGAATCAAGACTCAACATGGGCCGTTCATGCTGCACCTTGCCGAGTTTATTCAAGGGGGAGGCACCGACACGCTGAGTTGGGGAATCGGGGGTAACCAGTTCCGGGTACGCCCGTTCCAGGTTGGTCAATTCTCGGAACAACCGATCATACTCTCCATCGGAAATCTCAGGGTGGTCCTTGATGTAATAGAGGTAGTCATGATGCCGGATTTGGCCCTTGAGCTGGGCGAGTCGCTCTTGCTCGGCGGGAGTGGCTTTCGACGAGGGCAGAGGGTCGTTATGGAGTGAATCCTGTCGCATTGTTGCGCTTAACGAAGTGACGCCCCAGCGATTGTTTCTAAGGTGCCATGAAAGACGACGTTTGGCATGGGAGGAGAGAGAGGCCTGAACCGTGCTGACCGTAGCATAAGGGTGCGGAAACGGTCAAACCCGATGGGCCTGGTCCGCTTTGACTTTCGCATCAGTGGCCACTATTCTAAGCGTCGCTTCAGCAGGTCTGAAGTTGGCAGAGCGCCTGGGTAAAGGAGGATATATGCAGAAGGGAGAGCAGCAGGTCTGTGAGCGAATCCGGAAGATTATTTCATTAGGAATACTGCTCTGTGGTGGGTGGTTGGTAAGTGGGTGTGTTGTATTAGAGGAAAAACACAACGCGGAAAAAGCGCGAAGCCTGAATTTTCAGCGCCTCCTGGCACAGGAAGAGAAACGGACGGCTGAGCTGGACAGTGAAGTCAGGCACGTCAAGGCCGAACTGTCTGAATTTGAGGCGAGGAATCGCGAGCTGTCTGCGCAAGTGCAGATAGCACGTGAGCAGATGGGGCGTCTTCAAGAGGAGGCAGAAGCAATCAGGGAAGCGACGGTGCTGGAACGAAAAGCCCTGGAGGATATGCAGAGAAAGGGACAGCCCCCTCTAGTCAAACCGAAAAAAGCCGAATTACCGAAAGCTGTTTCCGGCGGTCACAGCGGTGGTCATCTTTCAGACAAAGGCATGGCGGCTATGACTGAGCCGGCTTCTCCGATGAAGGTCACACCGGGGATGGTGCATGTGGTCAAATCGGGGGAAACGCTCTATAGCATTAGCAGGCGATATGGCGTTGAGGTCGATAAGTTGAAGAAGTCGAATAAACTACCGGATGACATCGTCGAGATTGGACAGAGGCTCCTGGTGGGGGCAGAGTAAGCGGACGACATGCGGGCAGCGACCTATTCACTCACTCTGGATGAGTTTCGTTCCTGCGCAAAGCAGGGCAATCTCATTCCGTTATTCCGTGAAATCTTGGCGGATCATGATACGCCGGTCTCGGCCTTTGCCAAGATCGATCATGGGCCCTCGGCCTATTTACTGGAGAGTATTCAAGGGGGAGAAAAGTGGGCCAGATATTCCTTTCTTGGAAGCGGGTCTCCGCTCGTCATCTACGAGGATCGTGGCGATCTGTGTGTGAAGAAGGGTTCGGATTGTCGGCGAATCCCTAGCCGAGGCGCGCCACTGGACCGTCTGCGGGAAATCATGGAGACGTACCGCCCCGTAACAGTTCCGGATCTGCCTCCTTTTGTCGGTGGAGCCGTCGGGTACCTCGGCTACGACATAGTGCAGACGTTCGAGGATCTTCCCTCTCGCAAGAAGGAACACCTTGATGTGCCGGACTTTGCATTTTTATTGACCGAGACGCTGCTCATCTTCGACAACGTCTCGCAGAAGATCAAGGTTGTCGCCAATGCACAGGTAAAGTCCCAGTCGGAACGAGACATTCGTTCGGCCTATCGTGAGGCGACAGGCAGGATCGAAGCGATGATTGCCAGAATCCGTCGACCGCTTCGACCCGTCAAGCCGAGGCGTCGGCGAACTCCGATTCGTTTCACGGTCAACATGAGCAAGGCGAAATTTGAGAAGATCGTGTCTCGTGCGCAGGACTACATCAGGGCTGGCGATATCTTTCAGTGTGTCTTGTCGCAACGATGGGAAACAAATCTCCAGGCTCCCCCGTTTCAGCTCTATCGGGCCCTGCGCCTCGTGAATCCGTCGCCCTACATGTACTACATCAGAATTGCGGGGGTTGAACTGGTTGGCTCGTCTCCCGAAATTCTTGTACGGTGTGAGGACGGGTTGGTCTCGGTACGCCCGATTGCTGGCACCAGACGGCGTGGCGCAACGATGGATGAGGACGTGGAATTGGAACGCCGTCTTCTTGCGGATGCGAAGGAACGGGCCGAGCACATTATGCTGGTGGATCTTGGACGCAATGATGTCGGTCGTGTGGCTGAACAGGGGTCCGTCCACGTCGAGTCGTTGATGAATGTTGAACGGTACTCGCACGTCATGCATATGGTCTCCAATGTCACAGGCACGCTATGCCCGGACAAGACGGTGTATGATGTGCTGAAGGCATGCTTTCCTGCCGGTACCGTGTCCGGCGCACCGAAAATCAGGGCGATGGAAATCATCGAGGAACTTGAGCCGACTAGACGCGGCCCTTATGCCGGCGCCGTCGGCTACATCAGTTTTTCAGGGAATATGGACATGTGCATCAATATCCGCACGGTTGTGGTCTCGCGCCGTCGAGCCTTCATCCAGGCCGGGGCAGGCATCGTCGCTGACTCGAACCCGGAACATGAGTATGAAGAAACCTGCAACAAATCCCGAGCTATGATGAAGGCGATTGAACTGGCGGAACAGGGGCTGGAATAGGGAATGGTCATTGGTCAGCCGTTCATCGAACGGGTGCCGATGCGTATCGACTCAAGACTCATGATGATTGACAGGTCTCAGTATGCTACTCGTCATCGATAACTACGACTCCTTCACGTACAACCTCGTTCAGTATCTCGGAGAATTGGGTGAGGATGTGCAGGTCTATCGAAACGACCAGATCACGCTCGACCAGATTGAGGAATTGCATCCGCGCCGTCTTGTGATTTCACCGGGACCGTGCACACCACGGGAGGCCGGTATTTCAGTCGACGCCATCCGTCGGTTTGGAGGGAAGCTGCCCATTCTCGGCGTCTGTTTGGGGCATCAATCGATGGCCGTCGCATATGGAGGTGAGGTAATCCGTGCTCCTCGGTTGATGCATGGGAAGACGTCGCAGATCAAGCACGACGGCAAGACCATCTTTCAGGCGTTACCCAACCCCTTTGAAGCGACGCGCTATCATTCTCTTATCGTCAATCGAGGCAATCTTCCGGAATGTTGCGAAATTTCCGCTGAGACTGCTGAAGGCGAGATTATGGGGATCCGCCATAAAACACTGGGTGTCGAAGGGGTCCAATTCCATCCAGAATCGATTCTGACGACCGTCGGGAAAGATCTACTCCGCAACTTCTTAAAGCTCTAGTCTCCCCTGATCTGTGTGGCCATGATCAAAGATGCGCTCGCCAAATTAGCCGATCGAACCAATCTTTCTGTGCAAGAGGCCGAAACGGTCATGCTGGAGATTATGGATGGGGCTGCGACCTCGGCTCAGATGGCTGCCTATCTCATGGCACTCAGGCAAAAAGGTGAAACGGTCGAGGAAGTTGTTGGTTCGGTACGCGCCATGCGGGAACGAGCAACCCGAATCAGAGTCGGGTCGTCGATTGTTGTTGATACCTGCGGAACAGGTGGAGATGGGGCCGATACATTTAATATTTCCACGACCGCAGCATTCGTGGTCGCTGGGGCCGGCATTACCGTGGCAAAGCATGGGAATCGCTCAGTATCCTCCAGATCCGGTAGTGCGGATGTGCTGAGCATGCTCGGAGTGAAAATTGACCTCGAGCCGAGCCGTGTGGCCGACTGTATCGACGAAGTGGGTATTGGGTTCTTGTTTGCACCGCTCTACCACGGCGCGATGAAACAGTGCGCCGGGGTCCGACAGGAAATGGGAATCCGGACCATTCTGAACGTACTTGGCCCACTGGCGAATCCGGCCGGTGCCACGCATCAAGTGCTGGGGGTCTATGATGCGAAGTGGACGGATATCCTCGGGCGAGTTCTCCTGGAGCTAGGATCGCAACATTGTTTTGTGATTCATGGTCTGGATGGCTTGGACGAAATCACCTTGTCGGACCGGACGAGAGTCGCTGAGGGGAAGGGTGGTGTCGTGTCGAGTTATTTTATCGCGCCGGAAGAGTTCGAGGTTCGGCGAGCGGCGAAAAAGGAATTCGTCGGCGGCTCGCCGGAGGAAAATGCACGGATGACGAAAGAGATTCTACAAGGGCGGAAAGGGCCGAGACGGGACATCGTGTGTCTGAACGCCGCACCTGCGATGGTTGTAGGCCTAAAAGCGAAAACGCTCAAGGACGGATTCCGTCTTGCACAACAGACGATCGATTCTGGAGCGGCCTCCGAAAAGTTGGATCGGCTGATTGCATTCACCAAGAAGGCGTGAGTGACTCATGATTCTCGATCGTATTCTTGAGCACAAGCGAGCTGAACTCAGGCACAAACAGAACCGTTCCTATCTGGCCGACCTCAAGGCGACGATTCGAGATGCCCCGCCAGTCCTTGGGTTTGCCGTCACTCTGGATACCACACGGTCTCCCACCGCCCCAGCCTTGATCGCGGAAATCAAGAAAGCGTCGCCGAGCCTGGGGCTTTTACGAGAAGACTTTTCGGACAAGTTTGATTATCTAGGGCTTGCACGCACATACCAGGAGCATGGGGCAGCGGCCCTGTCCGTCTTGACCGACAAAGACTTTTTTCAAGGCGACCTTCGGTATCTTGCAGAGATCAAGCGCGCACTCCCGATCCCGGTGCTCAATAAGGAATTCATGGTCGGCGACGTGCAGTTCTATGAAGCGCGGGCTCATGGGGCCGATGCGGTTTTGCTGATTGTGGCCGCCTTGGAGCGTCGCCAACTCATGGATTTCTACGCCTTGGCCACTGAACTCGGGATGGACAGTCTATTTGAGACTCATCATGAGCGGGAGTTGGATACGGTTCTGGAGTGGATTCCTACTGCGAGGATGATTGGGATTAACAATCGAGACCTAAAAACGTTCACGACGGATCTCAATGTAACGTTTCGTCTGGCAAAACGGATCCCGCCCGATAAGTTGATTATCAGCGAAAGCGGGATTCATAAGCGAGAGGACGTGACAAAGCTGAACGACGCTGGTGTACACGCCATGTTGATCGGAGAATCGCTCATTCGTGCCGAGCACACAGCTGACAAAGTCCGAGAGTTGCTCGGCCTCGCCTCGCCCAATTCGCAGCCTGAGTAGATCATTGGCCATGAAAATCAAAATTTGTGGAATTACCAATGCGGAAGACGCAGGAGTCGCGGTGGCAGCGGGTGCAGATGCGTTGGGGTTTGTCATGTACCGCAAAAGCCCACGTTGGGTAGAGCCGACAGTAGCGAGATCCATCATAGCCGGTCTTCCGCCGTTTGTGTTCCCGGTGGGGGTGTTTGTCAACGAAGAGGCCGAGAGGGTTCGTGCACTTATGGACGAATGTGGCTTTGCTTTGGCTCAACTCCATGGCGATGAATCAGCTCTCTATTGCCAAAATCTTGGCCGTCCAGCGCTGAAGGCCCTTCGATTGAAGGATCGGGGTACCTTCCTCGCCCTGGCAGAATTCCAAGGGCGGGCCAACGTGCGAGGGTTTCTCATCGATGCATTTTCGGACCAGGCCTATGGCGGGACCGGGAAGACGGTTGACTGGACCTTAGCGCAGGATGCCGCTCGCTCGACACCCATCATCTTGGCGGGAGGACTCACGCCGATTAATGTGGCTGAGGCAATTGCTCAGGTGCGTCCCTACGGAGTCGATGTGAGCAGTGGGGTGGAGCAGAGTCTCGGCAAGAAAGACCCGGACAAAGTGAAGGCGTTTATTCAAGCGGCCAGGCTTGTTCCAGTCGAATAAGCACGATTATACTGCTACCGATTTATTCAGGAGGATACGCTCACATGTCGATGCTCCCAGATAGCCATGGCCGATTCGGACCCTATGGGGGTCGCTATGTGCCGGAAACCCTCATGCCGGCGCTGCTTGAGCTGGAAGCGGAGTATGCAAAGGTCAAGAAAGACCGCCGGTTCCAAGCAGACCTGGCCTATTACCTCAAGCAATATGTCGGGCGTCCGACCAGCCTCTATCGTGCCGATCGGCTGACCAAGAAATTGGGCGGCGCCAAGATTTATCTGAAGCGTGAAGACCTCTGTCATACCGGTGCACACAAGATTAACAACGCCATTGGGCAAGTGTTGCTGGCTATGCGCATGAAAAAACGGCGCATCATTGCGGAGACCGGGGCCGGCCAGCATGGGGTAGCCACCGCGACGGCAGCTGCGATGTTCGGGCTGGAATGTGAAGTCTATATGGGCACCGAAGATATGCAACGGCAGGCGCTGAACGTCTATCGTATGCGTCTCTTGGGCGCGACCGTGACAGGGGTTGATGCCGGCAGCCGGACCTTAAAAGATGCCATCAGTGAGGCGATGCGGGATTGGACGACCAATGTGCGCACCACCCATTACATTCTGGGCTCAGTTCTCGGGGCGCATCCCTATCCCATGATGATCCGCGATTTCCAGGCCATCATCGGCAAAGAGGCGCGGAAGCAAATCCTAGCTGCGGAAGGGAAGTTGCCGAATTATCTCGTGGCCTGTGTCGGGGGGGGGAGCAATTCTATTGGCTTATTCCATGCGTTTCTGGGAGATCGCAAGGTGAAGATGATCGGGGTCGAAGCCGGAGGGAGTGGGATTGTGAGCGGAAAACATGCCGCTCGATTCTCAGGCGGAAAGCCAGGAGTGTTACAAGGCACCATGACCTACCTGCTGCAGGATGAAAACGGGCAGATCAATTTAACCCATTCCGTCTCGGCCGGTCTTGATTATGCGGCGGTTGGGCCGGAACATAGTCTCTATCATGACCAAGGTCGGATCGAGTACACCTATGCGACGGACACCGAGGCGATGTCAGCCTTTGATCTCCTGGCGCGTGAAGAGGGCATCGTGCCTGCGCTCGAAAGCGCGCATGCCATCGCAGAAGTCGCCAAGTTAGCGCCAAAGCTCAAGAAGTCGCAGCTCATCATCGTCAACCTTTCTGGTCGTGGGGACAAAGACGTGCAGCAGGTCGCGAAGATGCGAGGGGTGGAGCTATGAGCGGACGGCTGGAAGCCACGTTTCAGAGATTGCGTGAGAAGAAAGAGAAAGCGCTCATTGCCTATCTCATGGCGGGAGACCCTGGGTTGGCAGAAACAGAACAGCTGGTCGTTGCCTTAGAGCAGGCAGGAGCCGATATCATCGAACTAGGCGTCCCCTTCTCCGACCCGATCGCGGATGGGCCGGTGATTCAGCAGGCTGCCGAGCGGGGGTTGAAGAGCGGCACAACACTGCGCAAGATTCTAGATTCTGTGAAGTCGCTGAGGCAGCGGACGGAAATTCCGATCGTGCTCATGCTGTATTACAACTCCATCCACGCGATGGGCTGTAAAGAGTTTTGCAATGCGGCGAAGACAGCCGGCGTCGATGGGTTGATTGTGCCTGATATGCCGCCGGACGAAGCGGGGCCACTCAAGGGCCCGGCCGATGCCGTAGACCTGCCGCTTATTTTTCTACTTGCACCGACCAGCACGCCAAGCCGGCGAAAGCTTATAGCGGAAGAATCGCACGGGTTTGTCTATTACGTCTCGTTGACCGGCATTACCGGAGCGAAACTCAGCAATGTGGCGGACATCCAGCAGAATGTGAAGAAGCTCAAGAAAATCTCCGCATCGCCTGTCGCCGTCGGCTTCGGCGTGGCAACGCCGGAGGATGCCGCGCAGGTCTCCCAAATGGCCGACGGCGTCATCGTCGGCAGCGCCATCGTGAAACGTATTGCGTCTCACCAGAAAGATCCCAAGATGGTCAGCCATGTTGCCGAGTTTGTCCGATCGCTCAAAGCGGCGATGGCGCCAGCGTAGGCATCTCCAGAGGTAGGTCTCAAGTTGAGACTGGAGGTTAATAGAAGAAACAAGATCTTGTATTGTGCCTCCCTAGCTGAGCTAGACTTCACACATGGCCAGGCCGCTCCGCATCGAATTTCCCAGGGCGCTCTATCACGTCACCGCTCGTGGGAATGCTCGGCAAGACATCTTTCTCGATGAGGAAGACTGACAGCAGTTTCTCGCGGTGCTGGCGCGAGTGGTCTCCTGCTTTCATCTCCTGATCCGTGTCTATTACCTGATGGACAACCACTTTCATTTGATGGTGGAAACACCAGAAGCCAATTTGTCCAAGGCCATGTGCCAACTCAATGGCGTCTATACGCAAGCCTTCAACCGGCGTCATCACCGGGTGGGCCATGCCTTGCAAGGCCGCTTCAAAGCAATTGTCGTGGATCGAGATAGCTATCTCCTCGAACTCTGTCGGTATGTGGTGCTGAATCCGGTCCGCACCAGACGGACCCGCAAAGCCGACACCTATCCGTGGCCAAGCTATCGCACGACCGCCGGCCTCACCCCCAGGCCTTCTTATCTGACAATCGACTGGCTGTTGTCTCAGTTTGGTCTGCAGCGTGCAGCGGCGCAAAGAAAGTATCAGGCGTTTGTGGCTGAGGGAATCGGTCAGGGCTCACCGTGGGAGGAAGTGCGAGGCCAAGTGCTGCTCGGGAGTGAGCGGTCTATCGAACGGCTGGCGCCAGGGCTGTGAGACCAGCGCCTCTTGAAAGAGATTTCCCGGCGACAACGGTTTGCAGCCAGGCCGACGCTGGGCCAGCTGTTTGGCGCCAGGACTCGGGCCGACCGGGTATGGCGGAATGAATCCATTCGCCGAGCTCATCTCGACCACGGCTATAGTCTCACGGAGATCGGTCGTGCCGTAGGCTTGGACTGTGCGACAATTAGCCGCATTGCGAATCCTCCGGATGCTGTTTGACACACACGATAAGAGCTGTATTCAACGTGCTCCATGCGACCTCCCCTCGATTTCCATAAAAGACGTCCTCATTGTGGTCTTGTGAGTCTCTCGCCTCGTCCTTCGTAATGGTGGTCTGAAACGCCATAGCGCTGGTGGTCGAGAAAGACCATCTTCTGATTCCTTGCACTGCAACTACCACCCAAATATCTCTCGCTAACTTTTCTCGCAATGCTTTGGTCGTTTGGGAATTGTCCAAATGTCCGTTGAAATTTTCTGAGTGGTTCCCATGGTTGTTTCACGCCGCCTTCTTTGTCGAAGCGGACTGCGGCTCCACCTGCTCCGCCTCAATGGTCGCCAGGACCTGCGCAATCCCTGCAAAGCCT
>JAOUHD010000018.1 GCA_029865345.1 Nitrospira sp. | reverse complement strand
TCATCGATGGACTTTTGAATTCCTTTCTCCAGACGCCTGCCCGCACTCCACATTCTTTCAATGACGGGTTCCCGTTTATAGATCTGAATGACTTCCTTCGCAGCTGCTAGCGCAAAAGTCTCCGCCCCATGCGTGAACGACAATAAGAAGACTCGTTCTGCCTCGTGGTCCAGCCCTCCTCGCTTCATAAGCTCTCGTTTGCCAACAAGCGCTGAAACCGAAAAACCGTTCCCCAAAGCCTTGCCGAACGTCGATAAGTCCGGAACGATCCGATGATAGCGTTGCCCGCCACCAAGGTGCCACCGAAACCCGCAAATCATTTCGTCAAGGATGAAAACCGTGCCGTTGTCTCTACAGAGATCCTGAGCTGTATGCAGAAAGTCATTGACCGGTGCCATCTCTTTTTCAGGTTCCATGATGAGACATGCAATTTGGCCCGGATACTGCCGAAACAACGCCTGAATGCTTTCTATGGAATTATAATTAAACTTGAGCGTTAACCCTTGAACAACCTTGGGGATGCCCGCAGACATCGGCGTGGATCCAATAAACCAATCATCTACGGAAAAGAATGGATGGTCCGCACACACCGCGACGAGGTCTCGCCCCGTGTAGGCACGGGAAAGTCGTATTGCCGCGCTCGTCACGTCGGAACCATTTTTTCCGAATTTCACCATTTCAGCGCCCTCAATGATGCTGAGCATTTCCTCCGCACACTCAACTTCAATCGGCGAAGGCCTGGTGAAATGATTGCCCTCCAGCATATGTTTGTAAGCGACATTGAGTACCCGTTCATCCGCATAGCCCAGGGTCACGGAACGAAGCCCCATATTGTATTCAATGAACTCATTTCCATCGATGTCCCAGACGTGGCATCCACGCCCTTTAACAAGGAACCCAGGGGCTTGGTCCGGGTATTGGTCGTCACCTCTGCCATAGGTATGGCAACCGCCTGGGATAAGGGCATGCGCGCGCGGCTGCAATACCTTTGACTTCTTAAAATTCACCGTTTCACCTTCATGCGCTTCGTCCTCGCCAGAGTCATGAGTGGTATTTCACGGCTCTGATCAGATGCTGAGGAAGCCCGACATCGATATATGATCCCGATGGGAACATCACACCTTCAACCTTGAGTTTGGCCTGCACCGCTTTCTTCAATACGGCTCCAACAGGAATATCTCCCTGAGGATCGATCTTGCGATTCCCGATGAGTCCCGCACCAGACCCTCCCTTCACTCCAGACAGAAACTGGTGCAAAAATTCCGTAAACACCGGCGTCCATGCGGCACATAACCAGGCATACCTCAGTCGTGTCGTCTTTGGTTTGAGATGAATCGCGCGGACGCGGAGATCTTCATCAATGTCGATCATATCCATTGCCTTGGGGTCGTGCGCCGGGAACAGCGCTAATACGACATCAACCCCAGGTCGATCGAGTCGGGCCAGCAGTTTGGAAAATATATCGTGTGGACGGAAAATAATGTCTGGAAACCCAAACGCCACAACCTTATCCTTGATAAAGGGGTACGCCCGATCGATCGTATCCGGGGGGCCACTAGACCCTTCAATTACCACATAGGCAAGGTCCATCCCAAGCATTCTCCCATCTCCCCAGTATGCCGGAATATCCCATTTCCCTTGCCGAATGACGACATAACCCTTCCGAACCCCTGCCTTTCTGAGACATTCCAACAGATAGTGACTCACCACCTTAGGACGGGTCCCCTGGATCCCAGGGATAGGACCAAAGCCGACAGGAAGAACCTCCTTGCTGCAGGGAAGCGGAGCCAGCCGAAGAGATCTGCCAGCTGCTGGAAGTACCGCCACCACTTCTCTTTGCTGAGCGAGCCTACCCCTCATCTACCCATCTGCAATCACACGTCACAGACATCATGCGCCGTGTTCCGCTTTATGTTGATAGGTCAGCACACCGGCATCGACTGTTTCGTCATCATAGAGTGCAACCAGCTCATCGGAGATGTGCGCCAGGTCGGTGGCACGAAGATAATCCCTCATGGTCGTTCCAGTGCACTCTTCATCTACCCGAGGAGCGCCTTTCCTACCTGCCACATCATCTAGATTCACGACACGAAAGTCTATGCTGAACCGAGTTTTCCCCGACGTATTAGGCACACTCGAGTGCATCTGGGCTCCCGAAAACAAGATGATGCCGCCTGCGGGCACGATGAGACGGATCTGGGGATCGAGCGCAAGCGATTCGGTCGACTTCGGTAAAGGCCTGGGATCTTCCTTCAGGAACTTGGCGACATGTGTTCCGCGATTTTGTTGATTCCACGTGTAGTAATTATACCCCTTAGAGCTATTCTTTACCGGAGCGTTCCAATATTTTGGGTGGAAGGCCATGGCATTGTTCGACTGAATATCATAGATCGGAATCCACCAATTAATCTGGCAAGCAGGCGCGGAATACCACGTATCCCGATGTGGATGCCAGGCATATGCAATGCCTGCTGTGAGATAGTTGTCGCTGGTAGAACTTCGCATCTTCGGCACATCAAAATATGTCTTCTCTAGATTACAGCCCATCTCGTCAAAAATGTCACGCATGAGCGATTTTGATTCGGAATGATGGATGAAATTTGGCTTCAGCTTCCCGAGGAGATCGGCATACTGCTCAACAGGAAGATGTCGTTGAGCGGTCTCCGGATCATGAGGGGCAAAGGCCTCCTTGATCAATTTTCTGGCAAACTCGATAAACGCGAGCGTACTCTTCCTCGGAGAATAGACGAGCAGCTGCCCTTGAAATAACTCTTCGCGGCGTCGTTCGTCCGAGAATGGAGGGTCATAATACACAGTGTTCATGATCGCTTCTCCATTAAGTGTTATCCCGGCCTCTGACATTCTTTCAATAGCCCAACCTCTAGGAGCGCTTCGGCTGCGGATACAATCTTGCCGAACGAAAGGTCGGCGCGCTCGGCGATATCAAGCAGGGTATGGCGTCCATCGGATGCATTCAACACCCAGAAGAGAGCAAATTCAGTCCATTGTTTTTCTTGATGACCAGCAACAGCACGATACAGCCCTCGTCGACCTAACTGGGGTTCACATTTTGGATTTTGATTTAGATATGTTCGATTTCCTTCCAAGAGATCGAACACTCCTAGACATCTGGCATACGACCGTACAAGAGAGTCCGGCTTCACAAAGCCCAGATCATCTGCCGAGGAGTGATATTCCGGATATTGGCCATGAAGGGCCCTCATAAAACATCCGACGGGCAGATCAAACCCAGGAGAACAATACTGCCGTTCATCATACCCATAGGGAGAAAAGTCGATGATGGTATGGGCCTCTCCTGAATGCCTCAGCACATGTGCCATCGCCCGATCGATCTCCGCATTGCCCTGACGACTCTTCTTGTAGGTGATGTTCCCCGCATCACCTACCCCGGTCAAAACGAGCCCGTGCTTAATGCGAGACACCGTCTGTTCATTCTGAGCCAACCAGGTAATCGACCCAATTGTTCCTGGAATAAAGAGAAAACGGTATGAATACCTTCTTGGACGCATCGCCATCGTTTCCGCCAGCTTCACGGCCACCGTAATACCCGACAAATTATCGTTGCACATAGCCGGATGGCATACATGACATGAGATGAGAACCTCATCCAACGTTTCACCTGGCAAATAGACCTCGCCATAGGTGAGTGAACCGGCTTGAAGACTCGAGTCGATGACAACCTCATATTCGTCATCGGACAGTCGTTCAAGATCCGCGTGCCGAAGGCAAAAGCCCCAGTTCTCCTTGTAATAGGACGTTCGGTAAGGAATCCACTCAGGATGATCCGGCAGCGTGAATAAATGGGGCCTGAGGTCCGCCAATGGCATCTTCTTCCGGACGGGCGAACTGTAGCTCATCAGATGTAAATTGTGTGCTTTGAAATCGATGACTCGCTTCCCCTCCCGGTTCATGACATAGGCATCGGCTACGTTCCATTCCAACGGAACCGTCCAATCAAATACTTTTGTTCCGCTAGGAACTTCATGCATCTCAAGCGCAAGACGCTTCTGGATCGCCCGAAGAGTTTCCCTGACCCCTCCACCGGTAATACTTCGACATATTGGATAAAGCTCCATCATGAAGCTATGCAACTCTTTGCCTAACTCTTCACCTCTCGATGCTTCTTCGGGGCCAGAAAATGTCATAATGGCAGTGCGCCGTCCCTGAAAAATGCTGGCCATGTTCGATCTTTCTCCGACATGACCAGAATGGGTTCAGGCCACTTGATCTTGAACGCTGAGTCGTCCCACCGGAACCCCCGAGCACTGGCAGGCACATGGAACTCCGATATATGGTACGACACTTCGCTATTGTGTTCGAGCGTGAGAAACCCATGGGCACAACACTTCGGAATATAGACAGCTCGGCGATTATCTGCCGAGAGCGTTATTCCGACATGCTGACAATACGTCGGTGACGCAGGTCGTAAGTCGACGATGACATCATAGATGGCGCCAGCCGTGCAACGAACCAACTTCACTTCCTCATTGGGAGCGGATTGATAATGAAGCCCGCGCATAGTGCCTTTCTGGCGGTTCACCGAAACACTTGACTGCACCCACCTGGTCGAAATCCCGTGCGCCTCAAACTCCCGTTGGCACCAGGTTCTCGCGAACATTCCCCGCTCATCTCGTACCGGCTCAGGATCGATCAAGAAGACATCTTTGAGGGCGGTTTCTGTGAAAATCATGAATACACTTGTACCTCAGGAATCGGAACGACAAACTTTCCTCCCCACTCCCGAACGTAGCTCATCTGCTGCATGACTTCCTCTCGAATATTCCAGGGCAGAATCAGGAGATAGTCAGGGCGTGTGTCGCGCACTCGTTCCGGCCCATAAATTGGAATATGCACGCCAGGGAGGAAATGCCCTTGCTTATGTGGACTCCGATCTACCGTGTAATCAATGAGGTCCGTCCGAATTCCGCAATAGTTGAGCAACGTGTTCCCCTTTGCGGGAGCCCCATAACCTACAACGTGCTTGCCCTCCTGTTTCGCAGAGATGAGAAAGGACAGTACCTTCCGCTTCGTCGCCTCAACGCGCGGACCAAACGATAGATAATGATTCAGCCGGCCAAATCCGGCGGTTTCTTCTCGTGATTTCAGTTCCTTTGCTCGTGCCTGTACAGGCTTGGAAGTATCGTCATTGTGGCACGCATAGATTCGCAGAGAGCCACCATGAGTCGACAGTTCCTCAACATCGAATAGTTTCATTCCATGACGAGCAAACACCTGCTCGACCGCCAAGAACGAAAAATAGGAAAAATGTTCGTGATAGATAGTGTCAAACTGGTTCTGCTGCATCAGCTGCAACAGATGAGGGAATTCCATAGTAATCAGGCCCGTTGGTTTCAGCAGCACTTTAAGCCCCTTCACGAAATCATTCAGATCCGGGACATGGGCCAGCACATTGTTCCCAATGATCAAATCGGCAGCCCATCCGTCAGCAGCTACATCCCGGGCCGTGTTCTCTCCGAAGAAGGCCACTTTCGTCTGAATCCCCTTCTTCTTCGCCACTTCAGCGATATTGGAAGCAGGCTCGACTCCCAACGCAGAGATGCCGCGTGACACGAAGTTCTGCAAAAGATATCCGTCGTTACTGGCAATCTCCACAACCTTGGAACTACGATCCAATCCGAATCGACCCACGATCATATCAACATAGGCTTTTGCGTGCGCCAGCCAGGAATCTGAAAATGACGAAAAATACGCGTAGTCGGAAAAAATATCGTGCGGCGCTGCGAATTGCTTTAGCTGAACCAGCAAGCACTTCTCGCACACATAAACATGCAATGGATAAAAGGGCTCCATACGATTCAACTGGTCTGGCTTAATGTAGGAATTGGCCAATGGAGACATACCAAGATCGATGAGCGTACGCTCAAGCGTCGCACCACAAGACCGACACCCTGATTGCCCCATACTGATATTCCCTCCTAACTAGCAAAGGATGTTTCGCAACGCCCAATACCCAATGCGACACCCGACCACATCCTCAAGCATTGCTTCGCTCTTTCCACACTAGGTCGTCTGTCAATTGCCCACTCTCCCGCAGTCGCTTTAATGTGACGAGTCGTATCAACTCGCCCGTCCGGAACTCATGGTCGCGAAACTGCATGGCCATGAGCCCATCACGGAGATCCTTCACAGCACTCTGAAGGTCAACCATAGGGAGAAATCCTTGCGCCAGCTTCGAGAACTTGTCAAAGTTCACTCGATATGAGCGCTTATCTGGTTGCGCATCTTTATTGATCAGCACCTCGACGTTCGGCACAAGATTGGCCACAGCTGTCGCCAAATCCTTGACCTGATAATTCCATGCGTCGCTTCCCGCGTTGACGGTCAGAAAGGAACCGCCATCTCGAGAATCTCGCTGCACAGCCCAATCGATTGCTCTCGCCATATCTTTGACGTGAATCAAGGGGCGCCATGGTGTCCCATCACTCAGGATACTGATGCGTTTTGACGCAAGCGCGCCAGCCACAAAATCATTCAACACAAGATCCAATCGCAGCCGATCACTCATGCCACACGCTGTTGCAAACCGGAGGCAGGTGGCTGTGAAATTTTCAGACGCAAGCGATGCCAGGTCCTGCTCAGTCTGAACTTTCGATTTGGCATAGGCCGTAAGAGGATTCAGAGCATCCTCTTCCCGGCGAGGACCACCTTCGGCAAATCCGTACACACTGCAGCTCGATGCGAATACAAACTTCTTCACGCCTGCTCGCTTTGCTTTTCGCGCAAGATCGATACTCGCTCGATGGTTTATATCAAGGGTAACCTTTTCAAACGTGGCGCCCATAGGATCGTTTGAGATGGCACAGAGATGCACGATAGCGTTGACCCCTTGCAGGATCTGCTCAGGAACCTGTCGGATATCCCCAAAATGTTGCTGATCAGCCCGACTTTCAGGAAGTCGCGACGCACCTGTTAAACAATGCGCGAAGTACCCCATATCGTAACCGACGAGCGTTGCTTGCGGATGAGACTCTCGCAAACGACGCAATACCAATGGGCCGACATAACCCATGTTGCCTGTCACTAGAATCTTCATACCCTACCCCCAGATTTGACTGCGCCTGTTTCCCCAAAGACCCAATTTGAGCACGTAAGGAATTATCGGAATACTGTGGACACTCTCAAGACTAAATTGACTCTAATCTTTCTCTGCTTGATATGACTATAGTCGGAAGCCCCCTAGATTTACTCAGCCCTTTCGAACAGTGGTAGGATGATGGACGAAGGCATACGGGACCTGCCTGAAAAATTATGATTTTACCATACCTTCCAAGGAGCCTTTGACGATTGCCATAGCTCCTCCAAATAATTCTTCTCTTTCAGCGTATCCATACAGGACCAGAAACGATCATGCCGATAGCCCATCAATTGATTATCTTTCGTGAGCTGCTGGATGGGATCCCTCTCCCACACAGTCTCATCATCTTTAATGTAATCAATGGCTTTATGATCGAGGACATAGAAGCCGCCATTGATCCAGCCTTCCTCGCCATGAGGCTTCTCACTAAAGTCGACAATGTGATCATGGTCGAACACAAGCCGACCGAATCGTGCAGGAGGCAGGACGGACGTTACTGTGGCCAGCTTTCCGTGAGCCTTATGGAACTTAATGGTAGCTTGGATGTCGACATCTGAAACCCCATCTCCATACGTAAACAGAAACGTTTCATTCTCGCCTATCCATTGTTTGAGCTGTTTAAGCCGACCTCCCGTCTGAGTGTGCAGACCGGTATCGACGAGATGCACCTTCCAGTCTTCGTGCCGTTTTCCGTCATGAATCGTCGTCTTTCCACTCCCAAGATCGACTGAAATATCTTTATTGAATGCATAGAAGTTGAGAAAATATTCTTTGATCATCTCTCCCTTGTAACCAAGACCGATAACAAATTCCTTTATCCCATGAGCGGCATAAATCTTCATAATATGCCACAGGATCGGTTTTCCACCGATTTCCACCATAGGTTTTGGCCGCAGGGTGGTCTCTTCGGATAGTCGAGTTCCCCATCCTCCTGCTAGAATTACTGCCTTCATGCTCATTTCCTCCTTGATCAGGCTCCAACAGCTGGAAGGAATTCCCCATCGAAAGCCTATAAGAACGAACCGATAATCAAAACCTTATACAGTCTATGCTGAAGCATAGGGAATTAGCTGGTCAATCTCTAACTACAACCCTCGCCTGGAGCGCGAGTGTGCCCAGAAATACCATCCTCTCTTTGATGCCCCGAGATCTCTCGTGACCTTCCCCCAGTTCCGTGGACACCGGGTTACGCGACAGCCGTCCTCACTTCGTACTCAGCCGGAGCGCAATACCCGATGGTCGAGTGCCGTCGCTGCCGATTATAGAACACCTCGATGTATTCAAAGATATCCTGCTTGGCTTCGTCTCGGGTGCCGTAGTGCCGATGGTAGACCAGCTCACGCTTGAGCGTTCCAAAGAAACTCTCGACGCAGGCGTTATCCCAGCAGTTGCCTTTGCGGCTCATGCTGGGGATGAAGCCATACCCTGTGAGTAAGCCCTGGTAGCTCGTAGCCGCATACTGGGCGGATTCAAGTGGTCGTTGCAACGACCACTTGAATCCGCCCTGACTGCCACGATCCGAATGGTGCACAAGTCCAGCTGCGGGGGCTCGGTTCGCCACTGCCATCGTGAGGGCCTGCTCGGCCAGCTCGACCGTTAACCGCTGACCCATAGCCCAACCGACGACCCGGCGTGAATACAGATCCAGTAGCACCGCCACGTAGAGCCAGCCCTCCAGGGTCCAGACGTAGGTCAGGTCTCCCGCCCACACTCGATTGGGAGCTTCGACCCTAAACGCTCGCTCAAGGGTGTTCGCGGCCACAGGCAACCGATGATTCGACTGCGTGGTGGCGCGCCCCTTCTTCACGGTCTGGGCGCGCATGCCGTCCTGACGCATCAGCCGAGCGACGCGATGCTCGCCAATATGGTGGCCCTGCTTGACCAGGGTGTTCCCGATACGGGGACTGCCATAGGTGTCCCGCGACTCGTGATGGATCACGCGAATGGCCGAACGCAGCAGACGCGTCTGGATGGAGCGGGCACTCTCCGGCCGTGACCGCCACGCGTAGTAGCCCGCCGCCGAGACGGCCAGGGCCCGGCACATCAAGCGGATTGGATAGCGACGGTCGTGCTCCTGGATCACTCGGTATCTCATCGCGACTCCTTCGCGAAGAACGCCGCCGCACGTTTTAAAAAATCTCGCTCCTGCTTCAGTGTCACGTTTTCTCGCCTCAGCCGCACAAGCTCTTCTTGTTCCGTGCGCAACGACTCGCGTGTGTGGCCTTGAGATTCCGCCTGGCGCCGCTCAACCCGCCAGCGGTACAGCAGATGGTCGGCGACGCCGAGGTCTCGGGCGACTTGAGCGACAGGCCGTGTCGAGTCGCGCACCAACCGCACCGCTTCTGCCTTAAATTCGTCCGTGTAGCGCCGTCGGGTCTTCGTGGTCATTTCTTCCTCCAATTTCATCACATCCCTCCTTATACAGGTGTCTGTGAAATCGGGGGAAGGTCACTCGTATAAATACAGCCTCAAGTCCAACGAATGGACTATCTTTAAGTCTGAAGAATCAGGCCACTACTTAGCTCTTTCAGTCTCTCTAGTACGCACACTTCATGGCTTGCCATTCTTCTCTTTACTTTAATGGGGCATCACTCATCGCGACATCGACCTCCAGAGATATCGCACCGAACTCCCCTGGCATGCATCACCGCTCAATAGGGCTTCAAGTAGATTGATTAGGAAGATATAGATATCCTGAAAGGGAACAGCAGTTATAGTTCCTATCTTGCATCAAATAGTTCTCTGTTCTTACAAAGGTGGCAAGAAACACTCCACTCGTATGCTAAGGATAATCTGCTCGGCTTGCTTTTCGTAGTTCGGCTTCGTACTAAGTACATACCATCGCATCTCACAGCATCTCAATCTATCTATCTGAAAAAGAATCGTTCATCGCTCACGCCTCCCACCTGCGTGATCTAAAGCCTCAACAGGCTACCGCCCTCCCGGGATCAACCGGATCTTCAGCTTCCTAATAAACTATGCCCCGCAAGTGAATTTACTATGAGAAAGCTGTCTGCACAAGACAACGGCGATTCCTCGTGGAGAAACCCTCAATCAATGCCACATTCATTGATGCATACACCAGCAGCTCAAAACTTTCAGTTTTCTGATACAGCTCCTTCACCCTCACAGGACAACGTGAAGGATATGTCGCTGCCTACAACTCATTCTCGAACTTCTCATTATCCAAGCATTAGCCTTTTGGGCATCACCCATTGGGAGACTGGCGATTCTCGCAGCAAAATACGAGCTTGTGGACTGCCTAGACACTCAAGACACAATGGTGCAGATCTCGGCCAGAAACCCACGCATGATACTCAATCATCTTGATTGATATCCACTACCTTGCGCAGCCAGCCGATGCGCGCAGGATAACTAGAACATGAACTTAAGCCCTACGAAGTACGTGACGTGGCTGCTTGAATCCCCAATCGGAAGCTTTCTTGTCCAGCGTACTTCAGCAAGCGTTGGTGTGTCAGCAATTGTAATGGGTGTCGGCACATAGACTTTCAATACCTGCTTAATATCCGGGGCTTGGTCCATGAGAACCAACATACCCCCGCTACTAATATTCAGCGATAGCGCTTTCCCCCCCTTAACAAGATTAGCATTCCCTACCTCTAGCGCTGTCATCTCATAAAGAATTGGCCTCAGCAGTGCCGCCCGCTCACTATGGTTTTCATAGCTATCCCTTATCGGCCACTCCCATTCCATTGGCTTCACATCCATTCCTCTTCCCCTCTCATAAGAAATCGTTGTACGACTTTCCCCATTTAATCGGCGGTCTTAACCTGCATATGGGCTATCCCAGCATTCAGCAAGGCGGTGCTCAAACTAGCCCCCTACATCTGACCTCAAACCTATGTGGAATATATGTATCGCTTCCAGAATCAACAATACCGATGATGTAGGCTGCTTTCCCAAAGGTATATGTTGACTCCCTCGAAAGTGTTAGGTACTATTCCTGTATTCTAAGCTTGTTATCTGTCAAGTTAAGCTATTTGTCATTGAGGTTCGATACTGCACTACGTTTTGACCGTCTTTTGATGCCCTGATCTTATTATGCCAGAACCAGCTAAAGGTATTGATCAAACCGATGCTCTTGCTGATCAGCGGGCAGGGTCTGGGATAGTGGTGCTGTCGGCATCTATGCAACTCCTACATATGAATCGACAAGCCACGGAACTCGCCAAAAAAATCAACGCCGTCGAGCATGGAAGAACGACCACGATTTCAGCGCATGGAGTCCTCCCGACGGCCCTAACTGAGCTTTGTTCGGAAATCATTAAAGCTCTTCACATACGCACAGAAGCCAAGGATTGGGAACAATTCGAACTCAAGCGTGTGACAGGCGATCCTAATCAGCCCATCCTTCTGAGAGGCTTCGGTTTGCCAGATCGAGGAGGCATCCAAAACGCCAGGCTTGTGGTTACCATGGAAGAATTAGGGCGAAAACAAAACCTCAATACCGAACATGCTCGAGAACGTTTTCAGTTGACTAACCGCGAGCAGTCAGTTGTGGAACATCTGGCAAAGGGGTGGACCAATAAAGAAATCGCCAATGCCCTCCTGATCACTGAACAAACGGTCAAAGAACACATTAAGCACATCATGCGAAAGACCAACGCAACCACCCGTACTGGAATCCTCGTTCACATCTTCAACTCTTGACGCTCTTAATCCTAAGGCCTTCCCGATTTTTCGAGTTCCTCACGCTGTGTCAATAGCGCAACAGTGAGTTGAGATTGACACAATTCTACTCAGATGATTCAAGAAATATTTCTTATTTCAATCGCAGTTACAGAGTACATCTGCATGGCCTGCCATTTGCATATCCGAAACACCATTAAGACGGGGGGTGGATGACATGAATTGCAGTATGCTCACAAAAGGCCTGGCGCTGGGGTTATTAGGGATGGTAGTCCTTGCTTCCGGTTGTACAACCGGTCCTTCAGCCCAATTAACAGAACAACAAAATAGTGGCTTCATGTCACTGTGGAACACCTATGCTGATTGTAAATCAACCTCTAATTTAGCCCAGGCAACTTCAGATCTGACGCAACTGCGTTCAGCTAGCCAAATAGCAGAGGCACGTGAAGGGTTTGTCTTGCCGCTGCCGACTCACCTTGAGCGGCTAGTGGCCAATCCAACGAGTCGGGTCGCAGTCGATGTAGAGGCGATGGCTGCCGCTTGTGCTTTACACACCGGAGAGCTCGCCTTTAATCAAGGGGAGACTGATATCGCTCGTGACCTTCTGGTTTCGGTCATCACGCTTCATAAGGAAGAAGGTTCCTATTACGTCCTAAAGGCAAAGACGTTGCTAGCAAGACTTGGGCATGGGGTCAACGTTTCCTTCAACGCTCGCTAGTTCTATTTTTTCCCTCCCTGCAGTCCTCGATATAAATCTACATAGAGTTTCGCCGATCGATCCCAAGACAGATCGACCGTCATTCCCGCATGGATCAAGGATTGCCATGTCTGCTGCTCTTTGTACACATGAAGCGAGAGTACGAGCGCGGAGAGGAGAGAGTCCGTCGAAGCATCAATGAAGTGAAAACCAGTTGCACACCCAGATTTAACCGTTGAAGGGCGAAAGGGAATAACGGTATCCGCCAATCCTCCAGTACGGCGCACAATAGGCACCGTGCCATACCGAAGACTATACAGTTGACTTAATCCACATGGCTCATAGCGAGACGGCATGATTAACATGTCCGACCCAGCTTCAATGCGATGCGCCATTTCTTCGTGAAAGCCAAGACATAAGCCGATCCGATCAGGATATCTGGCTTTGGCGGCAATAAATTGCTGTTCCAGATGGTGATCCCCCGTACCAAGCACGACAGTTTGTATGTCTAAAGACATGAGCTCGGGGATCACATCTATCAAAAGATCAAAGCCCTTCTGAAAGGTCAGCCGACCGATCACAGCCAATAAGGGGACATCCCGATTCGGCAGTTCCAGCTCCTTCTGTAGGGCTCGCTTGCATACTCGTTTCCCCGACAAATCAGCAGCCGTATACTGTGCCGGCAAGTAGGAATCCCTCTCTGGATTCCAGGCATCGACATCGATACCATTTGTAATCCCTTTGACAACATCCGCACGACTTGCCAGCACACCTTCAAGCCCACATCCATATTCTGCAGTCATGATCTCCTGCGCATAGGTCGGACTCACCGTGGAAACAGCATCTGAAAAAATGATGCCGCCCTTCAGGCAATTGACCGACCCATAGAACTCGAGGCCACTCGGGGAAAACAGTGACGGAGGAAGCCCCAGCTTCGTAAACTGCTGGCCAGGGAAAATTCCTTGATATCCCATATTGTGCAGAGTCAAGAGCACTTTCAGCTGATCGAGCCCCTTATACTCGTGAGGAAGCGTCTTCAGGTACACTGCGCACAAAGCCGTCTGCCAATCGTGCAAGTGCAGCACATCAACCTTCTCCCCTCGAGTCTCCATTAACCCACGCACTATTTCGAGGGCGGCACGACAGAAGAGGATAAACCGCTCGAGGTTGTCCAGATAATCGTGATGGTCTTGTTGGTAAAGCCCCGGGCGATCAAAATAAGGATCGTACCGCACGAATAGTACTCGCAACCGATGCAATGCACCTGTCACCGGTACGTTCTCTTCTTCTACCGTGACATCGACCGGCTTCCCATCAACCGGAATAGAAAGTCGCATAGCCAACTGACGAGACTCACCGGTTACTCGACCTCGGTAATCGGGCATCACCAATATCACATGATGCCCCAACTTCGTCAGCTCGATCGCCAACGCGCCAACCACGTCGGCCAATCCACCCGTCTTGGCATACGGAACGGCCTCAGAGGCCGCCATCACGATGTTCAAACTACCTCCTGATGCTCAATCATGTGGGGTATTGGGCGGAAGACTTAGGGTCGAGAACCTTCGTCAAGCCTGGTCTTGAATCGATCCTCATAGGCCCATGTTTTTGCAAGGGCATGCAACTCCTCGGCCTTGAGCTCTTCCTTATAGACAAGGCGATCATCGAGAAATACCAGAAGCCAACCACGATCGGGGTATGCGAAATACACTCCTTCGCCCGCATGCACGCCAGCCTTCCACCCCCTCGGAGCCTCTCCTGTTGCCACGCGTGATCGAGGAATCACGCTGAAGTCCGACATCACGAAAAAATGGCTGAACTCACTGTGATAAAGCGGCGGTTTCCCCCAGACGTTTACCACTGCCCTGGTGGTGATTTGATCCAGCACAAGGCTATTAGCTTGCACTAGCTGTTCTTGCTGTTCCAGCGTTGGCATGCTCTTGCAGCCTACGATCAATCCGAGTAGTACCACTCCACATACGCACCGTATCACCTTTGTCAGGACACCAGAAATGTTGGTCACGTTCTATCCTACCCTCACATGAGCCGTCTGGATTTTGGCTCAACTGGCTTCACTGGCTGACAGACGTCACACTGACACAATTGTCGTAGCAATGAATAGGAATAGATACCGGTATCGTGGCCGTCGCTCCATTTGAATTGAAACGCGTAGCGCCCCACCGACTCGATGTCCTGGAGCATAATCAAGATCGGCACATCCTCTGACTTGAGACGCCGCTCGCCTGTCCACTCATCGACACAGGCCGCGCAGGGACAGTGCTGCCGCAGATAACGAACCGAATACCTCCCCTTGTGGCCATCGCTCCACTGGATTCCCAACACTCCCTTGTCGAGCCACTCCATATCTCGAGGCTCAAGCGCAGTGGCTGTCATGTGTTCACCTCTCATCGTGTCTTACTCATCCTGGCGATGCGAACGACAGGAAGTCAACCGGTGGCAGCCGTTTCCCGGCAACCACCGTGACGTACCCTTCAATCGCTTCCTCCACCTCATTCCGCACTTGCCCCGTTGCTCGCAATCGCGTGAGTACCGTAGGCGCCAGCCGAATGGCTTGCTGGAGAAACAACAGGCTGCCTCGTGAGAATGCGATACATCGAACTCGTTGACGCGCGGCGCAGGGCAGACACACGAGACCTCCGGCGATTGGAGAAAATTGAGGCTCTCCAACGAAGTGCGTCTTCCCACAGGCGGCGCAATGATCGGTCTGCGGGCGAAACCCCGTCAGTCCCAGCAGTCTGATCTGAAACAGGAGCGCCGTAAAGGTCGGGTCTTCACTTTCCTGGAGCGAAGCAAGGCCTTGCTCCAAGCTATCAAACAAACGTGGGTCCGGATCTCCATCCGGAGTGACCGCGGTGACAACATTGACCATTCGCGCCGCCGATGCCATCAAGCGAAGGTCTTCCCGCAACACTTGATAAGATCGCACCAAATCGACCTGCGTAATTCGAAACAGGGAGTCCCCTGTTTTCTCAAACAAATTCAGACGACACACGCTAAATGGTTCGATCGCGGCCCCAAAGCGGCTTTTCTGACGACGGGCACCACGGGCGACCCCTCTGATTTTACCAAGACTCTTGGAGTACACCGTGACGATTCGATCGGCGTCCCCCCACTTGCGGCTCCGTAAAATGATCGCAGTCGTCTTTACCAGAGGCACAGCTCTCTCCCCTCCCAACCTCGGTTGAGGCACGAGGATGCACCAGTCCGTGTCACCGGAGATAGTCCAAGAAAAGAGTGGCCAAGGTCAGATAGATTGTAATCCCGGTGATGTCGTTTGCTGTCGTGACAAAAGGACCGGCAGCAACGGCCGGATCGACCCCCACGCGTTTGAGCAGAATTGGCATAATCGTCGCCATACTGGTCGACACCAAAAATGCAGTGATCAGCGAAGCTCCGAGGACCATGCCCAAAAACCCTTGATGCAAAACCCAGGCAACCAGTGTCAGCGTCACACCGCAGGCCACTCCCATGACCAAGCCGATCTTCGCTTCACGAAAAAAGATAGGCCATACATGAGTGAGTTCCACAGAGCCGGTGGCCAACCCTCGAATAATCAGCGTCGAGGACTGCAACCCCACATTCCCACCCATCGCCGCAATCACAGGGATAAAACTCACGATCGACACCACCTCCTGGATCGTATAACGGAAATGCCAGAGGATCGCACCGGACAGGAGACTGCCGACTAGGTTGGTAAAGAGCCATGGCAACCGCAGTTTCGCCGAGCCGAAACTCGAAGGCTTCAAGCCCGTGTCTTCCTCAATTGCCCCGGCCATTTTCAACATGTCTTCGGTCGCTTCTTCTCGGATTACATCGACCACATCATCGACCGTGATGATGCCCACGAGTTTGCCATCCCGGTCCACTACCGGAATCGCCAGCAAGTTATAGCTGGCCACCTGGCGCGCGACTTCCTCTTGATCCAAGTCGATCGCCACACTCATCACTTCTCGGGCCATGATATTTTTCAGTGGCGTCGTCGGAGGGACCGTGATCAGCTGTCGGAGCGAGAGAACGCCAACCAGCCGATCATCCTTGTCCGTCACATAAATATAGAACACCATTTCCGCATCGGTGGCTTGTTGTAACCGACGGATCGCTTCCTGTGCCGTGGCATCCTCCGGCAAGGAAAAGAACTCTGTGGTCATGATCGCGCCTGCCGTATCCTTTGGATATTTAAGGATGTCGGCAACCTCGGTTGAATCCTCGGTCTTCATTAGGGCGAGAATCTCTTTGCTACGCTCTTCAGGAAAAAATCCGAGAATGTACGCCACATCGTCGGGGCCGAGGTCTTTCAAGAGCCACGCAATGTCAGAATGCAACAGATCTGCGAGTACTTGCTGGATGCTTTCGCCGTCGAGCTCACTGAGCGCTTGTCCACGCTTGCCTTCGCCGCGGACTAGTTCGAAGATCTCTCGTTTTTCCTTCGGAGAGGAGAGATGGGTCACGACTTTGGCGATGTCGGCGGGATGCATACGCCCCAACATCTTGGAGAGGTTCGTGATGGCTCCGCGTCGCAGCAACTTTTGTACGGACTGGATCACAATGTCCGATTTCGTCTGCCCACGTTCAGTCTGATCACGCAAAACTTCACGCAGCACATCGCGTTCGGACTGGTGCGGTCGCTGGTCCGGTGCGTGCGGCTCTATCGGTCGTTCCATCGGCTGCATCATTCCCTAGTAACCCAACTCCACCAAGGTCTGCTCGTCCTCACGCCAAGATTTTCTGACCTTCACCCACAGCTCCAGAAACACTTTCATGCCGAACAGCCGTTCCATGTCCAGCCTGGCCTGTGTGCCGATCAATTTCAAACGCTCTCCGTGTTTGCCTATCAGGATGCCCTTCTGCGATTCTCGCTCCACCAAAATCGACGCCCGAATCTTCGCCAACTTGCCCTCCTCGACGAATTCATCGATCTCGACTGCGACCGCATACGGCACCTCCTCCTCCGTCTCTTGCAGCACCTTCTCACGGATCATCTCAGCCGCCAGCGTTCTCATGGTCTGATCGGTCATCACATCGTCGCCGTAGGCTCCTTCTGCCGACGGAAGATAGGGAACCGTCACGGCCAGCAACCGATCAATATTGTCGTCGACCTGAGCAGAAACCGGCACCACCTCCGTCCATGCGAAGAGTTTGCCATACCGTTCGAGAGTTGGGAGCAGTTTCTGCTTGTTGACGATATCAATTTTCGTGATGACAAGGATGACCGGACGCAGCCGTTTGGCCAACGCCTCCTTCATATGCTTGATAGCGATCAGATCTCCGGGACCCGGAAGACTGGTGGCATCCATCAGCATGTACAAGAGATCCGCATCTTCCAAGGTCTCCACGGCAGTACGCAGCATTCGACGATTGAGCAAGTGCTCGGGTTTATGAAGCCCCGGCGTATCGAGAAAAGCAATTTGTGCTCCGTCCACATGCACGACACCCATAATGCGGGTCCTTGTGGTCTGGGGCTTACTCGACACAATCGAGATTTTTTCACCTAGCAGGCAATTGAGCAGCGTCGACTTGCCGACGTTGGACCGCCCGATGATCGCAACTGTTCCAAACTTCATGGTTTTGACAACGACTCCAATTTCTTGTCAGGGTCTGGCACCAACTGATAGACAGTCTCTCCCTTACGCACGTACCCCAACTGTTCTCGAGCCAACTGCTCAATTTTAGCGGGGTCATGCTGGAGACGAGTAATATCGTGCTGCAATGTGGCACTTTCTCGGCGTAAGGTTGAGAGTTCTTGTTCCAGATTCCATGCATGATCGCGCATGGAGAGATACCGAGTGAGGCCCATGTCTCCGGAAAACAACCCCACGAATAACCACACACAGCCACCCGCGCCGAGCACCTGCATAACGATAAGGACGCGCTGCCGCCATTCCAGCCATTGCCGTCCACGATTCTGTTTGATAATCATCTGTGCATCCGGCGGCGACAGAACCAGCTAGGCCCTGACCTGCACGGCCTCTCGACCACGATAGAGCGCCACGGCTCCCAGCTCTTCTTCGATTCTGAGCAATTGGTTATATTTCGCCACACGATCCGTGCGGGATAAGGATCCCGTCTTGATCAATCCGCTATTCGTCGCAACCGCCACGTCCGCAATCGTGGTATCTTCAGTCTCACCGGACCGGTGGGAAATGATCGCTGTATAGCCTGATCGCTTCGCAAGTTCGATCGCATCCAAGGTTTCCGTCAGGGTCCCGATCTGATTGAGCTTGATCAGAATCGAATTCCCGATTCCCTCCTTGATGCCCTTCGAAAAGATTTCGACGTTCGTGACAAAAATATCGTCCCCGACAAGCTGCACCCGTTTGCCCAGCTTCTCGGTGAGGATCTTCCACCCCTTCCAATCCAGCTCGCTTAACCCGTCTTCGATGGAAAGGATCGGATAACGATCCAGAAGCTTGCCGTAGTAGCTGATCATCTCATCCGACGAACGCTCCGGATTCTTTTCCGCTTCGAGAACATACCGTCCCTTGTCATAGAATTCGCTCGCCGCGCAGTCCAACGCCAAAGCAATATCTCGCCCGACCTTATAACCCGCCTCCTCGATCGCCTGAGAGATCAGACTCAGCGCTTCTTCGTTCGATTGCAGATCCGGGGCGAACCCACCCTCATCCCCCACGGCCGTGTTGAGTCCCTTCTTCTTCAAGAGAGCCTTCAACGAATGAAACACTTCTGTCGCCATGCGGAGGGCTTCGCTGAATCGGCTTGCGCCTATCGGCATGATCATGAACTCTTGGAGGTCCAAGCGATTATCGGCATGCGCTCCGCCGTTGATGATGTTCATGAGCGGTACGGGAAGCACACGGGCATTCGCCCCGCCGAGATAACGATAGAGCGGCTGGCCCGTTTCATTCGCCGACGCCTTCGCCACAGCCAATGAAACACCTAAAATCGCGTTGGCGCCCAGCTTACTTTTTGTTTTCGTCCCATCCAACGCAATCATGGCCCGATCGACGCCGGCCTGATCGAATGCTTCCTTACCGAGCAATTCCGGAGCAATGACCTTGCTGATATTCGCAACCGCCTTGGAGACGCCCTTTCCCATCCACCGTTTCTTGTCACCGTCGCGGAGCTCGATCGCTTCTTTTTCCCCGGTTGATGCACCAGATGGCACAGCCGCCCGCCCCTTCGCGCCGCTTTCGAGCGTCACTTCGGCTTCAATCGTTGGATTGCCACGTGAATCGATAATCTGTCTGCCCTTGATTTCTCTAATCGCACTCATAATCTCTCCGCTCCAGTTGGCAAGTTATCTCTCACCCCAGTTTCTTCCTTAATAACTCATTCACCTTCCCCGGATTCGCTTTTCCCCCGCTCGTCTTCATCACCTGTCCAACCAAAAACCCCAATACTTGTTGTTTCCCCTCTTTGAACTGCGCAACCTGCGCTGGATTCTTGCTCAATACCTCAGCAATGATCTGTTCTAGCGCCCCTTCGTCTGAGACCTGCGTTAACCCTTTTTCCTGCACAATCTGTTCAGGAGTCTTCCCACTGCCATAGAGTTCCGGAAAGATTTCACGAGCAGCTTTTAAGCTGAGAGTCCCTCTGTCCACCAGCTGCAACAGACTCACCAACCGTTCAGGCGTGATAGGCGACACAGCAATATCAGTTCCGGAGTTATTCAGCTCTCGCATCAACTCTCCCATTACCCAATTACTTACGATCTTAGGTTGAGGGAACTGCGCTGCGCAGGCTTCAAAATAATCCGCCATGCCCTTCGAAGCCGTCAGGATAGTGGCGTCATATTCCGGCAACCCATAGTCCGAAACGAATCGCTTCGTCCGCACAGCCGGTAGTTCGGGTAAGCAGCTACGGAATCCATCAATCCACGCTTGATCCAACTTCAACGGCACCAGATCAGGGTCTGGGAAGTACCGGTAGTCATGGGCTTCCTCTTTGGAACGCATGACCGCCGTTTCACCACGCTCGATATTCCAGAGCCTCGTTTCCTGGCGAATCTTGCCTCCCTCAGTCAACACTTTGGTCTGCCGTCTGATCTCATACTCGACCGCATCCTTCACATACTTGAAGGAGTTAATGTTCTTCAACTCGACTTTCGTCCCAAACTCCTGTTGCCCCGACGGACGCAGCGACAAGTTCGGCTCACACCGAAAGCTCCCCTCCTCCATGTTGCCATCACAGACGTCAAGGTACATTAAGATTTCCCGCAACCCTTTGAGATAGGCCACCACTTCCTCGGCAGAATGCATGTCTGGTTCCGTCACGATTTCCAACAGCGGTGTGCCGGCACGATTCAGATCGACCTGGCTCCCACTGGTACCAGTCTCATGGATGTTCTTCCCGGCATCCTCCTCCAAATGTGCACGACGAATGCGGATACGCTTTATCCCCCCGCCACTGTCGCGAACCTCAATCCACCCATGCTCGCAAATCGGGGACTCATATTGGGAAATCTGATACCCCTTGGGCAGATCCGGGTAGAAATAGTGCTTTCTCGCGAATTGATTATTCGCCGCAATCGTACAGTTCAGCGCCAAACCGGCACGAACCGCCATTTCGACTGCCATTCGGTTGATAACGGGCAAGCTGCCTGGCAGACCAAGACAGATCGGACAGGTCTGACTGTTGGCCGACAGACCAAATGTCGTGCCGCACCCGCAGAACATCTTGGAGTTGGTCCGCAGCTGTGCGTGGACCTCCACTCCGATGACTGTCTCAAAAATCATCCTCGATCAGGCCCCTCATCGGAGGTGCGACCGCGTTCGCGCCTCATGGCTTCACGTCCGGCATCGAATGCCTCTCGCAGCACCGACTGCTTCGTTTCGACAAACTCCTTGCCCTGATCAACGACTTCTTCAAACACCTCACCGGCGCGCCCAGCAAGATCTCGAAGATCGTGTTCCGCACGACGGGCATACCCCCGGAGTCGATCACGCGATTCGCTCCCTGCTTCTGGCGCCAACAACAATGCCGCAACCGCACCCATCGCTGCCCCGCTCAGAAAAGCCAAAAAGACTGCCGCTGATGTTCCTCGTTCATCCGCCATTGTGTGTCCCTCCCTCATGTTTCATGCGTTCCCGTACGACGTGAGTGGCTGCTTTGAAGCCCGCAACCATGCTCGCCACATTGTTCAACAACGTCCCGCTTGAACCACGAACGACATTATGGACTTGTTGCACAGACTCGCCGATTTCACCTACCGCGTGGAGCAAGACGGCCGCATGCTCAACTCCCTCGCGTGCCTGACTTGTTACGTCGTTCAAATTCTGGCTTATCGCACGCAATTCAACCACCAGGGCAGGCAGCTCAGTGTTCATCTTGGCCAGCAGCTGTTCGGACTCAGCGACTGTCTTTCGAACCTGCATCAAAACAGGGACGAGATATCCAACCAGCACGGCAAATACTACAGCTACGAGGAGTGCCGCGATCTCAACAATCGTCATAATTGCCTCTTGTCGTGGTTAGTCATCTCCATCCATCTGCCCTCTCTCCGCATCCTTCTCCGCTGTCCTCTGACTGCACCGGTCTACCGTATCGTCGGTTTCTTAAGATGCCATTGCGTCGATTGCTCATAAGCATGGGCCGCTCGAAGTATCGTCTCTTCCTCGAACGCTCGCCCGATCAATTGCAGCCCGATCGGAAGTCCCTCTTTACTGAAGCCGCAGGGCAGAGCAATCGCCGGCAATCCAGCCAGATTGACCGAGATCGTGAAAATATCGGAGAGGTACATCTGCAGCGGATCTTCGCTCTTTTCGCCAAGTTTGAAGGCTGGAGTCGGTGTCGCCGGGGTCACAATCAGATCGACTTCTTTAAACGCAGCGTCGAAATCCTGGCAGACCAACGTTCGTACGGCTTGAGCTTTCCCATAGTACGCATCGTAATACCCGGCGCTGAGCACATAGGTCCCCAGCATGATCCGACGCTTCACCTCCGGGCCAAACCCTTCCTGTCTCGTTTTCATGTAGAGGTCGAGAAGATCCTTGGTTTCCTTGGCACGAAAACCGAACTTTACCCCATCGAAACGAGCAAGATTCGAGCTGGCTTCTGCCGTGGCAATCACATAGTACACCGCCACAGCTGCGTCGGTCCTCGGCAGACGGATTTCCTTGATCTCAGCTCCAAGCTGCTTTAACTCCCCAATAGCCGCTCTGACCGACTGCTCGACATCCAGATCGAGTCCTTCAGCAAAAAACTCAACCGGCACACCGACCTTCACAGTTTTGAGATCCCGTTTTTGCAGCGCTTTCATGTAATCTGGAACAGGGCGGTCGACCGACGTGGAATCCATCGGATCATGACCTGCAATGGCCTGAAGAAGAAACGCCGAATCGGATACATCTCTCGTGATCGGCCCGATTTGATCCAGCGAGGAGGCAAACGCGACCAACCCATACCGCGAGACCCGTCCATACGTCGGCTTCAGTCCGACCACGCCACAGAAGGCTGCCGGCTGCCTGATGGATCCGCCGGTGTCTGAGCCAAGCGCCGCCACACATTCCTCTGCCGCCACTGCCGCGGCCGATCCTCCACTTGATCCTCCCGGCACACAGTGCAGATTCCAAGGATTCCGGCTGGGGCCGAACGCGGAATTCTCCGTTGATGATCCCATCGCAAATTCGTCTAAATTCGTCTTACCTAACAATATGTACTCTTGCGCACGCAACTTGGCGATCACCGTTGCATCGTGCGGCGGGACGAAATTCTGCAACATGCGAGAGCTACAGGTCGTAGAGATGCCCTCCGTACAGATATTATCCTTGATGGCCAGAGGCATTCCGGTGAGCGGCAGGGTCTTCCGCCATCCCTTGAGCTTTCGGTCCAAAACCTCAGCCTCCATGAAGGCTGATTCTTTCGCTTGAGTGACGAAGGCCTTTACTTTTGGCTCCACATGGCCAATGCGCAAGAAGTAGGCGCGCACGATCTCTGTAGCCGTCACTTCCCCTGCCTGGAATTGTTTCTGAAGCTCACAGAGGGTTAGTTTATGAAGGGACATGAACCTCTCGTTCCCGACTGGTGATCTGCGCACGAACCGACAGGACGCCTCATCGGTTAGCCTGTCCGTGGCTTATCAGCTCACCGCCACAATTCGATTTTTTTCATTTACCCGGACGATCTTGGGGGTGTGCTTCTTGATCTCTTCTTCGCTGTAATACTCATAGCAAAAGATGATGATCTGATCCCCAACCGCCGCCTTTCGCGCGGTAGGCCCATTCAAAATGATCTCCCCTTTTCCTCGCGTACCGTTGATCGCATAGGTCATGAATCGCTCGCCGTTATTCAAGTTCGAGCAGACAATCGCCTCATAGGGGAGGATCCCGGCCGCCTCCATCAAGTCTTGATCGATTGTCAGGCTGCCTTCATACTCGAGATGGGCCCCTGTCACTGTGGCACGGTGAATTTTCGAACGTAACATTTGTCGAAACATGTATCTTCCCGTTATTCGTCAATCGCTGCGTGCTTTCGTTGTGGTCAACGTGCGAGTCGGCTACCTGACAATTAACGCTCCTCTAGAATTTTAGGGACAACAAACCCATCCACTTCACGCTCTGGCGCATTTGCCAACGCCTTCTCTGAAGACAGTGATGGGCGCACAAGATCCTCACGAAACACATTCACATGTCCCATGACCGTGGCGGTCGGTTCGATTCCCGTCGTGTCGTACTGACTCAACGTATCGACATGCCCGAGAATCTGGGTCAACTGCTTGGCAAATGTCTCTTTTTCAGCAGCGCTCACCGCCAATCTCGCCAGCTGCGCCACCTTCTCGACATCCTGCTGCGTAATCTCCATCTCTTCTTCCTCCTCCCCTAATGAGGCGTGAAGATAGAGTCCCTTACTGCGCGCATTCAACGAGGGCCTCCTGAGGCCGCGCGTTGAGCGAGCACAGGAACCCGGCCTTCGCACCTCATTCTACCGTCACACTCTTGGCGAGATTCCTCGGCTGATCGACATCCGCCCCGCGCAATACTGCGATATGATACGCAAGGAGCTGAAGCGGGATAGTAAACAACATCGGCGAGATCAGCGGGTGGGTATCAGGAACGGTAAACACCGCATCCGCAATCTTGCCGAGCTCCCGCTCTCCTTCTGCCACGAAGGCAATCACCGGTGCGTGTCGCGCTTTTACTTCCATTAGATTGCTGACGGTTTTGTCATACAGTTTGTCTCGGGGCGCCAAAACCACGACCGGCATATCCTTATCGAGCAACGCAATCGGACCATGCTTCATCTCGCCCGCCGCATAGCCTTCGGCATGGATATAAGAAATCTCTTTCAGCTTCAGCGCGCCTTCCAGTGCGATCGGATAGTTGATCCCGCGTCCTAAGAATAAAAAATTTCGCTTCTTGTAATATCGCTTAGCAATCGCCACGATTTCAGCCTCTCGCTGCAGCACGCGCTTGACCAATACCGGCAACTGGACCAACCGATCTAACCAGGCTTTTCCGTCTGCCACCTTCATCACATTACGAACTCTGGCAAAATGCAAGGCTAGCAAATACAGCGCCGTGAGCTGCGCGGTAAACGCTTTGGTCGATGCGACGCCGATTTCCGGCCCGCAATGCGTGTACAGCACCCCATCTGACTCACGCGCCAAGGTGCTGCCGACAACGTTCACGATGGAGACCACACGCGCCCCTTTTCCCTTTGCTTCTCGCGCAGCAGCCAGCGTATCAGCCGTCTCTCCGGACTGAGAAATTGTGACAAATAGATCGTTCTTCCCGACGAGCGGATCGCGATACCGAAACTCGCTCCCGATATCCACCTGAACCGGTGTACGAACCATTTCTTCAAATAAATATTTCCCGACCAGGCCTGCATGCCAAGAGGTGCCACAGGCGACGATCCAAATCCGCTCAACCGCTGCAAACTCTTTCGGTGTGAGCCCGATGTCCGGTAGATCTGCTTCGCCAGTCTCATAGGAGTACCGTCCGCGCATCGTATCAAGGATTGTCTGAGGTTGTTCGTGAATTTCTTTCAGCATGAAGTGCGGATAGCCGCTCTTCTCCACCGCCGACGCATCCCAGGTAATCCTCGTTGATTTGCGCGAGACAGCATGGCCGTCGACGTCGGTGAGATGCAGGTCGTCTTGAGTGACGACCGCCACATCCCCTTCTTCGAGATAGGTCACTTCGCGCGTGTGCGCGAGCATCGCCATGACATCAGAAGCGATGTACGAGGCGTGCTTGGTCCGCCCAACCACCAACGGGCATCCGGACCGCGCGGCAATCAACGTCCCAGGTTCTCGCTCTGACATGACGGCTAGCGCGTAACTGCCACTCACATCTTTCGTCGCCAACCGGACGGCATCAGCCAGCAGCTTCCCTTTCTGAAGGTATTTATCGATCAAATGCGCGACGACCTCCGTATCGGTTTCCGATACAAATTTGTAGCCGTCTTTTTCCAATTGCTGTTTGAGTTGCTGGTAGTTTTCAATAATCCCGTTGTGGACCAACACGCAGCCTTTGGACCGATGCGGATGGGCATTCTGTTCTGAAGGCTTCCCATGGGTCGCCCAGCGAGTATGGCCGATTCCGACCGTCCCCTTGAGCTCTTTCGCCTTGAGCGAATTTTGAAGATTGACCAGCTTGCCCACACTCCGCCTGACGACAATTTTCTCCCCCTCCATGACGGCGACTCCAGAGGAGTCGTACCCACGGTACTCCAACTTCGCCAATCCCCCGATGAGAATCGGGACCGCATCTTGATTGCCAACATATCCGACGATTCCACACATAACAGTTACTCCAGGTCTCACTAGGATGACCGGTAAATAACGACACTCAGACCGTAATCAACGTTTCGATGACTTTGCGCGTCCCTTTTTTAAGTTGCTTGAAGCTCTTTTGCCCTTCTGTTTCTTCGGCCCGCTGGCAGCCTTTGTCGAGTCGTAGCTCGGTATCCCAGCGGTCAGCAACACCCGACGTTTCGCTGCCCACCCAACTCGATTGACTTGTAATACACGGGCGATCGCCAATGAATCAGCCGGGACGTTCTGCGTCACGGTCGTCCCCGCCGCCACCACCGATCCCGCTCCAATCGTCACCGGTGCAATCAGCTGCGTATCGCTTCCGAGAAACACATTCTTGCCGATCACCGTTCGATGCTTTCGCGCTCCGTCGTAGTTACAGGTGATGGTGCCGGCGCCGATATTCACCCCTTCTGCGATCGTGGCATCACCTAAATAACTGAGATGATTGGCCTTGGAGCCTTCGCCCAATTCGGTGTTCTTCATCTCGACAAAATTTCCGACTTTCGCTTTCCGCCTGACCACCACACCTGGACGAAGATGCACGAACGGACCGAGATGTGCGTCATCATGCACTTCCGACTCAGCAAGCACGCAGAAGTCTAAAATCTCGACGCGATTGCCGATCACACAATCGGTGATACGGACCCCGGAACGGATTGTTGTCCCTTCACCGATACTGGTTTTGCCTTCAAGACTCACGTGTGGATACAGCACGGTATCTCTTCCAATGGTGACTCCGGCATCAACCCACACGGAGCCAGGATCCCGCATCGTGACTCCGGCGTCAAGCCAGTGCTCGCGAATCTGCTGACGGACGGCCTGCTCCGCAGCCGCCAGCTGTTGCCTCGTATTGACTCCCAGCCCCTCGTCGGGATCTTGAAGGGTCACCGCCGCAACACGCCGCCCCTGGTCAACTGCCATCCGAACAATATCCGTCAGATAGTATTCATTCTGCGCGTTGCGAGGCTCCAGCTTATCCAGAGCCTCGAAGAGAAAATCTCCGGACACGACATACGTCCCTACGTTGATTTCCTTGGTAGCCCGTTCAACCGAGGTGGCATCACGATCTTCAACGATCTTCAGCACATCGGACGAAGTGATTTCACTCTGGTGAGATCCGCCGGACTCCCGGCGAATGACTCGACCATAGCCGCTGGGATCATCGAGCATCGCCGTCAGAATCGTCACAGTAGCGCTCTGGGATTGATGGGCTCGCAATAGTTCCCGCGCCGTCTCTTCCTTTAGCAACGGAGTGTCCCCGTTCAAGATAAGATAATGCGTCGGACGCGCCTCGTCGCCCAGACAAAACACGAGGCGGCTTTGCAGCACCGCATGGCCGGTCCCGAGTTGCTCGGCTTGCTCGACAATGCTCACAGACTTTGATCCCAGCCTGCCGGCAATGCCTGTTTCAATCACGTGCCGAACCTTGTCGGATTGATGCCCAACCACAACCGCAATACGATGGCCCGCGAGTTGAAGCGCCACATCAACAGCGTAGAGAACCATCGGCTGACCCGCGACATGATGCAACACCTTGACTTGGGTGGACTTCATCCGCTTGCCCAACCCGGCCGCCATCACAATCACGCCTAGGCCGGGAATACGCGAGACCGTTGTGTCTTGATCCACTGATGGTTTCATCGAAGACTCCGGAAATTAAGAAGACCGCAATTAGGTATCAAAACCCCGTGTTTATCCGATCGGCACACCGGCATCCGGCTGTTTGACATGACTCCACTTTGGCTCTCCCTTTAGGGCCGAAGCCATGGCACCAGATGGCGTATAGAGACCACCCGATACAATCAGCTTCATCGCTTCTTCAATACTGATATCAACCGATATCACTTCCCGTTCCGGCACTAAGAGAAAATAACCCGACGTCGGATTGGGCGAGGTAGGCACGTACACATGAATCAGCGCCTCCGGGCCCAATGCCGTGGTCTCGCCTTTCGTCATGCCAGTCACAAACGCAAAACAATAATGGCCGTTCTTGGGGAATTGAATCAAGACCACCCGACGATACGACCCTCGTTCCGAAAAAGACAGAATATCCATCATGGACTTCAGCGTGGAATAAATCCCCCGGACGAGGGGCAGCCGGTTGAGCCAATCTTCCCAATGACCCACGATCTGACGCCCGATGAAGTTCGCCGCAAACAACCCGACTAAAAAGATGAGCAGAACCAGCGTGATGATCCCTAGGCCGGGAATGTAGTGATCCGGCACCAATTCTGCGACGGCATCGCCCAAGATGCCGTCTACCGCAACAAATAGGGTCTTTAGGATGAGAATCGTGCCCCAAATAGGGGTGACAAGGAGGAGGCCTGTGAGAAAATAGCGTCTTAGCGCGACCTTGAGCATGAATCACCGACACCCTGCCATGATGGGGAGAGCATTGCGTGATTCATCTTACAGAGTTCCTGACAAACCCCGCAAGCATTTTATTGTAAATTTCAATGGGTTATGTGCTTAGACCGGGCGAATTCAAAAAAGGTACTGGTCTTGCTATTCGCCTCGACCTGACATAGGATCGCTCCCCGATTGCGGCTGCGAATGAAAATTGCCAATGAGTAGAACAACAAGAAAATCGACGGGCATCTTCATGACGCTGGAAGGCGGTGAAGGAAGCGGAAAAACGACACAAGCTCGAAGACTGTGCGAGCGGCTGACCGCGCAAGGCCTGAACGTGCTGCATACCCGAGAACCGGGAGGGACGCTTCTCGCCGAACGTCTGCGCAGTATCCTGCTCGACCATTCAGGGGAAACCATCGCCCCTGAAACAGAAGCCTACCTTATTTTCGCGGCCCGACGCCAGCATGTGGATCACGTCATCAAACCCGCACTCGCACGCGGAGTGACGGTCGTATGTGATCGATTCTCAGACTCGACGATGGCCTATCAGGGATATGGACGGGGGTTGGATCTACGAATATTGCGCACGATGAACGACTGGGCGACCGGGAAACTGGCTCCTCAACTCACGTTGCTCTTCGACGTCCCCGTCGCTGTCGGACTCAGTCGACGCCGTAGTCGCACTGCCACCCAAAATCGACTCGATCGAGAAGCCGAGCGGTTCCACCGGAAAGTCCGGGCGGGATTTCACGTATTGGCACGACAAGAACCTCGGCGCATCATGGTGATCGATTCCGCACAACCGCTGGAGTCGGTGACCCAGACCGTAGAAGAACTGGTTCTGAACTGGCTCAAGACCTATCGCAGACGGACATCGAGACGCCGATAGCCCATGCCTTTCGCCGATATCACAGGCCACGCGCAGCCCATCTCCCTCCTTCAGGCAACCGTCTGCAATGGACGCTTGGCCCATGCCTATCTGTTCTATGGCGAAGCCAGGATCGGAAAGTTGATGACCGCCGTGAGACTGGCTCAGGCCCTCAACTGCGAGCAACCCTCGCAGACAGAGGCTCAGGATAGCTGTGGCCGGTGCCGATCCTGCCTTCAGATAGCCGCTCGGACGCACCCGGATTACTTTGTCATCGAGCCTGATCCGAAAGCCGCCACGCCGCAAATCAAAATCGAGCAGGTGCGGGAGATCGAACAACAGTTCGTCTATCGCCCACTCATCGGGGAACGAAAAATTTGCCTGATTGACGACGCGGACCGACTGACGATCGGTGCAGCGAACGCGCTCCTCAAGACCTTGGAAGAGCCTCCAGGTGATAGTCTCTTTATCCTCGTCACCAACCGGCTCCAGGCGCTTCCGATCACCATTCGATCACGCTGCCAAGCGCTCCGTTTCACGACGCCCGCCCGCACCCAAGTTGAGGCGGCATTGATCCTCAAGCGAGAGCTTCCTCCTGCCGACGCCCGTTTCCTGGCGGTCTTCGCCGATGGCCGTATCGGAGAAGCGCTCACGGCGAATGTGGCAGACGTTCGCACGCGACAACAAGAATGCCTGACGTTGGTGAAGCCCGAAAGCTTGATGTCAAGCGCGACCATACTCTCGGCAGCGGAAAGCTTGGCAAAGACAGACCGTGGCGAAGAAACCCTCACATGGCTCACACGATGGATTCGCGATCTGGTCATCGTCATCGTGGATGGAGATCATGATCAACTCCTTCACCTCGATCACATCACAGACCTGCGACGATACGCCCAGCGAGCAGACATCGATGCTCTCCTGACCCTCTTGAATGATATCGAGCGTACCGAACAGCAAGCCACGCGGCACCTCAACGTGCAGATGGCACTGGAAACGACGTTCCTTCGCCTGCGTGAAGCACTTGGCCTTGTCCCCGCCGGAGCCGCAACCTAGCCAAAAGCGACGCCAACCTGATATCTTGCCCCCGACATGGTGGAAACGAACCCCTTTTACATCACTACCCCGATTTACTACGTCAATGATGTCCCACATATCGGCCATGCCTACACCACCATAGCGGCCGACGTGCTGGCGCGCTACTGGCGGCTGCGCGGACGCGAGGTGTTTTTTCTCACCGGTCTCGATGAACATGGCCAGAAAGTGCAACAGGCTGCGGCCAAAGCCGGCATCGACCCCCAGGCCCACTGCGATAAGCTTGCGCCTCAGTTTCAAACATTGTGGCAACGCCTCAACATCTCGAACGATGCGTTCATTCGAACGACGGATCTCGAGCACAAATCCATTGTCCAACGATATCTTCAGGAGCTCTACGACAAGAATCTCATTTATAAGGACTCGTACACCGGTTGGTACTGCACGTTCGATGAACGGTTCTGGACTGAGAAAGACGTGGAGTCCGGACTCTGTCCGGACTGCAAACGCCCCGTTGAACAGCTCAGCGAGCACAACTACTTCTTCAAGATGGGGCAATATCAGGACCGCTTGATTGCGCACATCAAGGCGCATCCGGATTTTATTCGCCCGGAGTCGCGACGCAACGAAGTCCTCGGGTTCTTACAAACCCAAAAACTAGGCGACCTCTCGATCTCGAGACCAAAGTCACGGCTCTCCTGGGGAATCGAACTGCCGTTCGACAATGACTACGTCACCTATGTCTGGTTCGATGCGCTGGTGAATTACATGTCCGCGTTGGAATATCTCCCGAGAGAGAAGCCGACGGGAAACCAATTTTGGCCTGCGAATGTCCATCTTGTCGGGAAGGACATCCTGACGACCCACGCCGTGTATTGGTCCACGATGCTCATGGCGTTGAACCTGCCGTTGCCGGAGACCATCTTTGCCCATGGCTGGTGGACGGTCGATGGCCAAAAAATGTCGAAGAGCCTCGGCAACGTCGTCGATCCTAACAAGATGGTCGACGAATTCGGTGCGGATGCGTTTCGGTATTTCTTATTGAGAGAGGTGCCGTTCGGGCAGGATGGAGATTTTTCAGAGCGCGCAGTGGCACGACGAGTCAATAGCGACCTTGCCAATGGTATAGGCAACCTCCTGAGTCGCACACTGACCATGATTGAGCGTAGCTACGGAGGCACACTTCCGAATGTTTCTAAGGAATACCTTAACGGTGAGGCAGCCGAGGGAAAATACCCTCTTCTCGTTCATGCAAAGAACTCGCTCCTTACTCTAGGAGATCAGCTTGATTATTCCTTCAGAGATTTTGAGTTCAATAATTTACTACTTCACATCACCAGCCGAGTTTCTGACGTCGATACATTCATTGATCAGCACAAACCCTGGAACCTTGCCAAAGACCAGAGCAAACGGGAGGAACTCAGTGCCGTTCTGTACACAGCCGCCGAATGCTTGCGCATCTTAAGTCTCTACCTGTACCCCGTGATGCCGAACGCAGCGAAAAGTATTGTCGAGCAGTTGGGGCTCACTGTCGATTTCGAATCTCCGCTCTTGAAGGAAAAAGTCAAATGGGGTGAAGTGCAAGGTGGAGCAAAAATCAAAAAAGCAGGTGCACTTTTCCCCCGTGTTGAAGTTGCCACGTCTGATTCCATCGGTCTCGGCATAAAAGAAAAGGCTACAGTAAAGAAAACAGATTTATCAGGAGAAGGAGCCAAACTTGTGACCGAATCATCTATCCCTTCACAACCAACCGCTGCTGCGCCAACATCTACAGCAACTCCCCCGACAACGCCCCCTGCAGCAGCTCCAGCCGCCACGCCGCAGATCACCATCGACGAATTCATGAAGATCCAGCTCAAGGCGGCGAAGGTGCTCTCTGCCGAACGGGTGCCGAAATCGGAGAAGCTGATCAAGCTGCAAGTCTCCCTCGGCACAGAACAGCGCCAGATCGTGGCCGGAATCGGCAAGAAATACGAGCCTGATGCACTGATCGGCAAGACCATCGTGATTGTGGCCAATCTCAAACCGGCTAAGCTGATGGGCATTGAATCCCAGGGCATGGTACTCGCGGCAGGGGATGCCGACGTGCGCGGATTGCTTACCGTTCTGGAAGAGGTCGATCCCGGCACCAAGGTGAAATGACGCGATCCTCCTTCGCCCTGGTGGGACTGATCTTCTCGCTCACCCTACTTTCTTACCTCTCGACTCCGGTCGGAAGCCAAACACCTCCCAATATTCGGCTCAACGGCCCACAACCCACGG
>JAOUHD010000149.1 GCA_029865345.1 Nitrospira sp. | reverse complement strand
GAGTCCAGGCCGTGCGAGTACCCGAACGTCCGCTGGTACAGCACCCAAAACACCCCGATCGCCAACATCCCAAACCAGCCGAGCTTCGCCGGCTTCGAATCGTACCACTGCGAGATATCATACCCTCGCCCTGAACTGTCTGCAGCCATACTCCCTACCTCCTTCTGTTTGGATGAAATAGTGAAACTACGGAGCACCACGTTTCAGTGAAAGGCCCTCCCCACAACTACGTCTCATTTGCTCACGTGGAAGGACCGATTAAAATGTGAACAAGTATCCGACAAAAATCCGAGTTGAGTCAAGGTAAATATTATGGGCTAGGCTCGAAAAATACTCGTATAAAGCCTACGTGGCAAGCGTGGTTCGTGCGACCACACGTATACTCTTGCGGATGGTTCAAGTCAAGCTCAGCAGGGCTGTGCCATGACGTTTGTCCCTCTCGGCGGGCCATGCGATGTGCGTTTTTGTCCGAATGAAACTCTCTCGATCAACTAGCGTGGGTTGGGCTTGATTTAGAGCCTGATTCAATGGACGTGATCACCGGGGGGAGGCAAGATCTCTCGCTCTTGATTGAGCTGTGTGATCTGTTGTGTCAAAAGGCTCATGTCTGTCCAGCTTGGTCCATCTCCACGAGGAATCCATCGAGCTCGCAGGTATCCGAATCGGTCGAAGAGAAACTCCATGTGACTCTGGCGAGTGCCCTCGCCGAACAAGTCAGGAATCGAGAGTGTTCGGCGGAACAGCGCATAGCTGCGGGAGATCTCCCGTCCGCCTTGAGTGATGACGGGGAACGGCATCCCCTGTGCGATTGAGGTCAGTTCATCCGGAGGAAGGTCGGTCAGTGAGACTGCCAGGATAGCCGTGCCAGTTGTGGTAATCGCGGTCGAAGCCGTACGAAGTTGATCAAGCCGAACACGCGACTCCGGCCAGGAGAATAACACGAGCAGTAGGTTTTGTTTTCCTCGGAAGTCTTTCAAGGTGCCGCTTGAACCATCGTGCGCTGTATACGAAAAGTTCGGAGTGGCCATAAACGGCTGCTCAGGCAGAATACGGGGCGTGATGATTCGGGATTGATACCCTCGGGAATTGGCATGGAGAAAGTTAAGGAGATCCCAGCGCTCTTCTTCTGAAAATTTCTCACCGAAGGCCGGCATGACACCGTTGAATCGTCCGTAGGTCAGCCAATGGAAGAAGTCGCCTGCCGTGTGCATGGCGGTATGAGGCTCCGTCAGCAGGTCGACGGGTTGCTTCGGCAGCGTCTTAGCCAATACCCCGTTCCCTTTAGCCTGTGGGCCATGGCAGGGAATGCAATTCTCCGTGAATAGCTCGACGCCATTGGCAATCGAGATGGCATCGAACGGAACCGGGGTCTTTCGATATGTCTCCGGGTAGGATTGTATCGCGATGGGATAGAATGTCGCACCAAGTCCGAGGATCCCCAGCAGGGTTGGAACAGCGATGCGCCACGAGGTTGCCCACTGCTTTTTGCGGCTGAGTACGATGGTCGTTCCAGCTACGATCAAGAGTACAAGGCCGGTTAGCACAATGGCTCTTACAAGCCAGTCGTCCCATGTTGCGTCGATAGAGAAGCGGAATGGGTAGGGCCAGTTATCGATGACCTCATGCTTAGCCGGGACCGCGTTGGCCAGTAAGGTCGCGACGATGACTAGGAGAATGGCGAGGCCAAACTCGACTGTTACCCATGTCCGAAGTTTTTGCCCACTTGTTGCGGCTTGCTCGGAGCGTTGCCGAATCGATGGTATCCAAAGAGACTTTGCTCGTGAGGCGATGGAAAGAATGACGGCAAGTAACGTGAGCTTTGTGATGAGCAGCCAGCCATACGCTGTCGCGACCAGTCCGGCGTAATTGGTCTCAAACATGCGATTGGCCACGACGAGGCCTGATATGACAACAACGATCATTGTGACGAGGGCTAATCTCGAGAAGCGAGCCAGCACGTCACCGATATGGGATCTTTCGTCAGCTGATCCGGTCGCGATGGTGGAGGCAACAAGAATTACACCCGGGAGACCGCCGAACCAAACGCTAGCTACGATAAGATGTAGAGCATAGATCACGGTGGCCAAGACTGCTTGCTCTTCGGCCGCCGAATGGCTAGCGAGAGAACCGAGGGCCAGGGGCAGCGCCGCCGCTGATGCACCTATGACGTAGCGCCATTGCGCAGCAGGAGCAACCTGTATGTACAGAACGATCCCAAGGACAGCAAGGGCACTCGCAGCGCGCAGGGTCCAGATAAACCCGATACGAGTCTTCTGGATAAAGTCCAACCAGGCTTGCGGGTTCCAGGCATTCTCAGGGGATCCGGTAGCCTGCGCGGTCGTCGTAGCCAAGAGACCGACTAGGCCGATCAGTAGGAGGGTGGCCAACCAAGGGAAAGTCTTTTTCAGACGAGCTAGCCCAGAATGCCATGATTCAAGGCTCTTCGGCTCGGCGATTGCTAAAAAAACGCAACCCCCGATCAGCATCATGTTGGACGCGAGTTGCAGACAGCGAAGCAGCGTACCGACGGCCTCGATCATTTCCTTTGAGTGTCGCCCTTTACGGTGAAGTCGAAGGTAGCCTCAACCACATGGCCGTCAACCGAGAGGACACGGAACTTGACGGAGTACTTACCGGGAGCCAGCTCGGGAAGGGGCAGCACGATCGATTTCTGGTCATCCGGTGCAAGGGTGGGCTTGGCATCGGTGATTGGCTGTTTCTGGGCATCAAGGACCACGAGCGAGGCGTAGTCTCCTTCAATTTTCTCGTTGAACCACAGCCTCACTTGTGTCGGCGACTTGGTAAGCACGGATCGGCGTGGAGGCTCGGCCTTGACTAACATGGAATGCGCCAAAGCCGAGGTTACGGGTGCTGCCAAGATGAACATGATAACCAAGATGAAGCGCGTGAACATATTCATGCCTGCTGGGCCGACCATAAGTTCTCCCTACGCCCGATTGCTACACCTACGGTGATGCATCGGGCGGTCTAGTCTGGCGTTCCCTTGAGAAGTCGCTTCCTACGGTACCCGGACCCGTGATGGTTTGCGAGGATCGCGGAAGGCGAAGAACACGGCAACGACAATGCCTACGAAGACCGGCACAATAACCATCATGTAGTGCGAGAGATGAGAGATGATGCCTTGTTCACCGACCGAAAAAGAAAATCGTACGACATGTTCGCGACTTTGACCTATTGAAACCAATCCGACGAACTTTCCGGGTGTGTCGAAGTTGTATTTCACGTCAATTGATCCAGTGGGGTAGACCTTGGAGGGGAGGTGTGCGATTGTTACTGCTTCGAGATTATCCTCCGAGCCGGTATCTTTGATGATCCTCACTTCTACCGGGATAGAACGGAGCTCCTGTTCGACATAATCGAGCACCAAAACGGTGCTCCCCACCGCCGGAAGCTCCTGGCAGAATTTCCGATCGTAGTACATGTCAGGTAGGTAGCTTGCAAAAAACATCTTATAGGGTCCAGCGTGGAGGACGCATGTATCTGCTGCCAATTCATGCCCATGTTGGGCCATCGCCGAAAAAGGCGCGACGACCAAAAGGAAGACACAACACACCCAAGCACGGATGAGAAGATGACCGGACATGTTCAACCCTCGTTTTTCTCTAATCCTCAGCATTCAAAACGGTTTCGCAATGGTCTAAATCATTAGGACGCTACGGGTTTCGCTGGCTTGCGGTCTCTCATGAAAAACATAATTCCTAAGACAATGAGCACTGCAGCCACAGGAAACATGTAGATATTTAAGAACTTGGTATAGTACTTCGGTTCTCCCACCGAAAATGGAAACTTGGAGACATGCTCTTTCTTGTCGCCGACGGTGACGATGCCGACAAACTTTCCGGGCTTGTCAAAGGTATAGGCAAAGTCGATAGAACCATTGGGATATACTTTGGGCGGAAGGTTAAACACGGTGTTGGCCTCAATATTCTCTTCTGTGCCGGTGTCTTTGATGATCCGAACTTCGGCAGGGAGGGTGCGAAGCTCTTGCTCGATGTAATCCAACACGACAATTGTTTGGCCGACCGCTGGGATATCCTCACAGAACTGTTTTTGTTGAGTATTTTCAGGCTGATATCCACTGAAGTGCATCGTGTAGGGGCCGATCGTGAGCTTGCACATGTCCTCGGCCATAGAGAGCCCACCGTGAGCATGGACCTGCGAGGACAAGAGAGCACTCAGAATAACTACTGCACATCCAACTGTCAGTTTCAGCAATACGAAAGACTTCATGAGCGTGTCCTCTTTTTTGCAATGGTATGGTGAAGAGAATACTCAGATACTGGCATGCGTCGTCCGGTTGCTCATGAGCGACGGCGTGATACAAACCATCCCCGCACTCGAATCGATTTCGAGAGCTCATATCCGACAACCCCGAGTACCAGCAGCAATGCCAATGGTCCAAGAGCTGCGCGTCCAAGCTTTGAATAGTCAGCCTGCTGCACTCGCAGCAGGTAGGTGGAAGGGCTGAGCCCTTCCGCTGTGATGATCAATTTGTAGAGCCCCTTTTCCAGCGTGGCTTCACCCCGCACGATCCCATCAGGGTGAGAAACCGGCTTCCAATAGGCCACGGTCTTGGCCTCGTCCTGCTCGTTTTCATTGACTCCTTGAATGATCTTGACCCCTACCGGCATCGTGCGCAGGCTCGGGTCGACAAGGTCCACCACAAGGAACGTGTCCCCCACATCCGGGATCTCGGTGCAGTACTGAGCCTTCGGCTCAATCTGGGGCTGGTAGGCACTGAAATGCACCATATTCCCACCGATTTTGCGCACACAAATGTCCTCTTCCATCGACACATTCCCATGTGCGATGGCGGCAGTAGGGCCGATTACGGTTACGAGGACCAAGGTCAGGAGGGGAAGGCTTATTCGGATCGCATACTTAATCATGACGTCATCCACTGAATGAATTGTCTAGGTAGCCTAGATCCCGAGTAATTTACCATCCCGCAGACTGTTGTTTCAAGTGCTCGAACCATGCGCCTCGATCGGTCTCGATGGTCTATCACCTCGTGCATGGATGTGGCTCGAACAATATTGAGAATCCATTTCACCGAATTTGAGAGACGAATTCAGAATACATCTATTTATCGAGTTGACGACGAGCGCGATACGTGATGATAATGAGACGGACGGCGATGACTTATTCGGAAGGAGGCCAAAGATGAAAGCGAAAGAAGGGGTAATCAACATTCTTAACAAGATCCTGACGGCTGATTTGACTGCCATCAACCAGTATTTTGTCCATGCCAAGATGTGTGAGAACTGGGGATATGACCGGCTCTATCATAAGGTGCGGGAGCGGAGCATTGATGAGATGAAGGATGCCGACGAACTGATCGGCCATATTCTCTATTTGGAAGGGGTGCCCAATGTGCAGCGAATGAACGCCGTTCAGGTAGGGGAGACCGTACCGGAACAGTTCACATTGGACCTGAAAGCGGAGCACGAGATGCTGACCTTGCTGAATGAGGGCATTGTCCATTGTACGAAGGTCACGGATTTTACGACTCGGCACATGCTGGAAGATATGGCGAAGGATGTCGACGAGCATATCGATTGGATCGAGACTCAGCAGGAAACTATCAAGCAAGTGGGACTCGAGAACTATCTTGCCGAGCAAATCAAAAAAGAATCCTGAGGGAGATCATGAAAGCAAAAGAAGGCGTCGTTGCGCTTCTCAATGAGGTTGTGAGAGCCGAGTTGACCGCAGTGCATCAGTACTTGTTGCACGCGGCTCTGTGTAAGAATTGGGGATACGAGCGGCTGCATGAGCACTATAGCCATTTGGCGACCGAAGAAGTTCAGCACTCGAGTGGGTTGATTGACCATATCTTATATCTTGAAGGGGCGCCGGATGTGGAACATCTGGATTCCATTGGGTACGGAGGCACGGTCGAGGCTCTGTTTCGAGCCGATCTTGATTTTGAGCGGGAGGATGCGGAGTTGCTCCGAAAGGGGATTACGCATTGCGTGAAGGCCGGAGATTTCACGACGCGGCATCTCTTGGAACATATGATTATTGACACCGAGGAGCATATCGACTGGTTTGAAACTCAGCTCAGAGCCATCAGTCAGGTGGGTCTTGAGCGATACCTTTCTGAACAGATCAAGAAGTAAGCGATGGGTTGACTCAGTGTGAGCACGAGCATTGTCTTAGCTCAAGTCAGTCCTGTAGTCGAAGCGCAGTTGCTCTAGTCTGTCGCCATCCATAAACCGTGGGCTGAAACCTCCACCACTTCTCGCGCGCTCAACGCACAACGAAACAAGACTCACTCACGAGCAGGGAAAAGTCTTGAGCCATGCTTTCAGCCGTCGCGTCTTGAGCGATCGTGCCAGCCCTCTGGCCTGTCCCTGTTGACGTTGGGAACATCGGCACTTGATGCACTATAGCTGCGGATTGCGATGGCAGATCGGTTCGTGACAGCGCAGGCAGGTCGTGATGAGTGCACATGCATGTGGGGCTGATCGCATGGGTTCTACCTCTTTTTTAAGTGATGGTGTCTGGGCCGTGGCCGGTAGCCAAGGCTGTTTATTGATAGTCCTCGTTCAGTGCCTTCAAAAAAGCCGTGAGTGGAACGATGTCTTGGACTGTGAGGGCAATCCCTCCCAGCTCACGATCGCCGTTCCGCAAACCACCTGTACGTTGGAGATCTGATACCTCACGGTAGAAATCCACAATCTGGTCAAGTGTGTCGAATTGACCGTTGTGCATGAAGGGCTCAGAATGTCCAAGGTCTCGAAGACCGGGTGTCTTGAATCGCGCAATGGCACGATCGAGCAGGGTTGCATCCGGTAGTGGACAGGGCTGTTGATCGTCGCAGAGAATCGCACGGATCTTTGGCTGAGGTGCCGGCATGTCCGGATTGGCGAAGACGTTCCACAGGCCCAGGTCGGTCAATGTTGTGCCGGCAGCGGGAACGGCTCGGAATCGCTCGCTGGCCTGCGGGTGTTGTTCGGTAGCCGGCAGGTCATCGGCGGTTCGTGCCGTGAGTGTGGGAATAGTCAAATTCCTGAAGGCCCCATCACCATGACCAGGGATCTCATCATATTCCTTCTGTGTCGTCCCCGTATTGTGGGCCTTGAAATCGGTGAAGTTCGGCGCGGCATGGCAGGCAACACAGTTGCCGATTTTTCCGGCTATTAGTTCAGCCGGTGAGGTAGCGAGCGCCGCCGGTTCCGTCAAGAACATCTTCAATCCAGCCAATTCCTGCGCCCCAAACGAGAATGGCTGGGTATGAAATTGGAACTGACCGTCTGTTCTGTTGGGGTTCGAGGTGACAAACTGAAGTGTCCCGGCCGACTCATGTGACTTCAAGAGTTGCAGAAGACGTCTGCTGTAATCGATCGGAGATTCGTTGGCATTGGGCGATTGCGGGAGTCCGTTGATCTCCAGAAAGACATCGAAGGGAGAGCGGATCGGTGCTCCACTGTCTTCGGTCTGTGAAAAAAGGAGGCCGTTGACGTAGGCGGTAACGACTTTGACGACGGCATCGAACACTTCTTGGTCGGTCGCGGAGCCGATCGTCTTGCGGAATTCCGAGGTGAGCTGGAATTCCTCTGGTATGGACGCATCAGTCCCGCCGAAAAGCACTCGGAAGGGGGTTCCATCGAACTCCTTCGCCAGATCTCCGGTGCCGTTATCGGACCGGACCACGCGAGCGATATGAGCGATGGCTTGTGTTCGTTCTCCAGGCAGCCAGCCGAAGTTTCTGCCTGTGAAGGTGGCCGCGATCAGTTCTTCCATAGAATTAAATTCGGCATCAAAGTGGAACAAGACGCCGCCTGGTCGATCGAGCGCAGCATTGACGAGAGGGGGTGAATTGCGGACGGCAACAGTTTTGCCGTCCGCTCGGGCCGGGATGGGGCTACGGCGCGC
>JAOUHD010000017.1 GCA_029865345.1 Nitrospira sp. | reverse complement strand
AAAAATGGTGATTGTGTATATCTGGTATAGCAGAGTTTGAGCAATCAGTAAAATCCTCTCTACTCAAACTTGGTCCGGTCGGTGGAAAGAGGGGGCAACCCTTGTTCGGTGCATCGCTACTTTCTAGAGATTCAGGATGTGAATGCTTATCAGGGAGGCCTCTGTCTGCTGCTCGACGGATCTCGAACAAGCTGTAGGCGTGTTCTCAGTGACCGCACATGGGGACAAGTAGGGGAGACCTGCTGATGTTCTGACGTGACTCGTGGTCGTTGGAGTGAATCGAGATGGTCAGCAGCCGTATAAAGTAGCAGTCGACTTTTCCAGCATCAAAGGGGAAAAATCTGAAGGGCTCGGTGCAACTGCAATGGGAGCACTGACCTAACCCCCCCAATTCATACTTGTCAGGCGAGGGCCATGGGCTCGAGTCCTAGCCGCCTCACCAGTTCGGACCAGAGAACTTTCAAAACGACTTTCATTCTCATGAACTCTTTATCAGCTGGCAGCAAGATTGGTGACGGTTCACGACAATGCCGTTGCGATTGTGCTTCGCAAGACCATCGCATGTCTGTTTTGAGTTGGAGCGACGAACTTCGATGTGTTATCAGTAGTACAATTACCCGTGTAGCGGACGCGGACTACGTCCTGCAGTAATCGCCACATCGTGGAATGACATCCCAAGAACTCATACGACGTATCATGGAGACAAAGTAATGCCCAAAGCCCGCAGCGCTGGCCAGTGTGATCGATGCGAAGCCCAAGATCGAGTCAGGATGACCTTTATGACGTGCAGCCGGTGCCGCCGGTATTTCTGCAGTGCGCATGGCACCGTGGAATTGGACCAATGTGAAGTGTGCCTTGAAGGCGGCGAAGAGATGGACTAGCGAATGCTCCCTCTATCGGATCAAACTGGTGAACAGGTACCAAGAGGCTTTTCTGGCGACGTCTCCCTGTTCGGCATCACACTGTGTCCGCAGGTATCTGGTCGCCACCGGATGTAACCGACCGGCTAGCAATTGCGAGACGCACTGCTCGCGCCAGTGAGACTGGCACTCCTGCTGCGTGAATCTCTCCAGCACGCCGGTTACGGCCTCTGCCTCGCATTTTCTCCTTGAACTGTGCGGTGCCTCTTCTCCTGGCGTGAGAGAGTCACCTTCATTTCGCACAAGGAGGAAACATCCGCTGCAAAAGCGCTGTTTGGTAAGGACTTATGTGCGAGTATCTGAGAGGCTTAGGAAACCGCTGGTCTCTCCAACTGAGCTACGGGGGCGTAACAGAACTATCGCGCACTGACGAGCAGATTGGAAGCGGAGGGACGACCCTTTTGGGAGCGATTTCCTACCCGCAGCATCCGCCGGCGAAGACTTGTCGTTGGCAGTGGGCATTCCAGCAAGCTGGGCAGAGTCGAACTGTGGAGTGAGTCAAGCCGTCGAACGATTCCATCAGCCGTTCGACGATTATGCCGCAATCAGAACATGGACCGGTCCGCACTGATAGTGCGCTACGCTCTTCGACTGTCATGGCTCGTCAGCTTTGTATTCAACCGGACATGTCGATTGCAGACTGCCGACATGAACTGGCTTCCCTGTTTGGACGGCAGTAAGCTTCGAAAACGCTCCACCAACGAGCCTGCAGTGCTTCGTTGCAAGCCTCGCTGGATGCTCTGCAACCGGTTGTCCAGTGCTGCCACCGTTCTTTCCAGATCCATCAACTGATCTTTCGTGAGAGAGAGTGACTCTGTCGCGAGCATCGTTTCCTCCCTTCAATTGGCTAGACGGTACAATGTCGGATGACACCAATGACAATTCCTTCGATCTGAAATTCATCCGATGGCCTGACCATGATCGGCTGCATCATCTCGTTGGCCGGACGAAGTTCAATGTGGGCATCCTTCTTGATATAGGTCTTAATCGTAGCCTCGCCATTGACCAAGGCGACAACGGTCTGCCCGTTTTTGGCCGTGCCTTGTTTATGCACCACCACGAGGTCGCCGGGTAAAATGCCGTCGTCTTTCATGGATTCTCCCTTGACCGTTAAGGCGAACGTCTCTCCACTCCGCAACATGCTTGGAGGGATATCCACGAGTTCCGATTGTGGCACCGGCTCGATCGGGGAGCCGGCTGCAACCAGGCCAGCCATGGGAACGGCTGTCTTACGTCGTAACTGATTCAGCACGACCGAGACGACACCGGGAATCCGTCGCATGCCGGCTTCATAGCGCGCTACGGACACCCGAGTCGTGTGTAGGGCCTCGGCAAGTTGTTGCTGGGTAAGGCCTAATTCTTCTCGAATTTGTTTGAGGTCTTGTGATTTCATGATGTAGCCATTGGTAACACTCTCATGCTTGTCTGTCAAGTGGATATTAAGGATATGTGTGAAGTGCCTGTGTATAACTTTTTTGCTGGAAGAAGATTAATCAGCTAGGAGCAAACAAACACGGTTAGGGCCTTGAACGAACGAGCTCTTTCAGGTTTCTTCTTAGAAATAGATCAACATCTACAAGGTGTAGGGGCATGCTTTCTCCATCCATACAATGATTAAAAAATAGGCAAGAAGGTCGTGCAAGGCGCATTTCTCAGGTTCAGACATCGTGAGGAGTGTTGCGCACAGGTTTATCCACAGAAACTGGGGAGAGGGAGCCTGCCTGAAGTGGAAGATGGATTATCGGCGTGGAATGAGGTGTACAGAGCCTGCTTTGAAGGCAGCCCGCACGTCGCTGCCGATAGCCAACCGCAGTTCGCTCTGTGCAGATCGAGTGACGAGCGCAGTCAGAAGAAATCCGCAGTCAATGGTGACTCGTACCAGTGCGCCGAGCGAGGTGATGGCCTGGACGGTTCCCCTCAGGTGATTTCTGGCACTCGTTTCGCTGGAACCGGCTAATTCCAGTGTGACATCTTCGGCTCGTATGCAGACAAAGACATCGGACTCAAGTCCCGGCGAAGCCACGGCGATGACAGGCACTGGACCGACCTGGACTGTTGCCAATTCATCTCGTATCTCTCTGACTCGTCCGTGGAGAACAGTTTCGATACCGACGACACGGGCAACATCGGCATTGATCGGTCGGCTGAAGACGTCTTGTGGTATGCCGGTCTGTAACAGGCGTCCTTCATCAATCACAGCCATCTGATCACCGAGCGCAAGTGCCTCTGTCCAGTCATGCGTGACGACAACCGCGGGGATGGCCAACCTCGTCAGCAACATCCGCAGGTCCTCGCATAGTTTGGTTCTGGTCGGTGCATCGAGTGCCGACAATGGCTCATCGAGCAGCAACAGTTGCGGCCGTCTAGCGATCGCGCGTGCCAAGGCGACACGCTGCTGTTGTCCGCCGGATAACTGAGCCGGCTTTTGCTGCGCGAGTTGTGTGATCTGCAACAAGGAGAGCACCTCGTTGACGCGAGCCTTCTTCTCCTGGATGGAGAGCCCGCTCAGTCCATAGGCAATGTTTCCCTCCACTGTGTAATTGGGGAATAACGCATAGGCTTGCGCCATATAGCCGAGCCCGCGTGCTTGCGGCGGGGCATGGACATGAGTGGCTGCGTCGAACCAGATCTGACCGTTCCATGAAATGGTTCCTTCTTCAGGCTGTTCGAGTCCTGCAAGGCAACGGAGGATAGTGGTTTTTCCAGATCCCGATGGGCCGAAGAGAATCGTGACGGACGGCGGATCAAGAGGGAGCCTAAGTTGCACCGCAATGGTGGCGCGATCGACAAAGGTCTTGCGAATGTTCAGCGTTATTTCTGGGGCCATACCGACCAGACACGACGATTCATGGCATAGACCAGCAACAAGACGGTGTAGGACACGAGAAGGAGCAAGGCAGAAGTCTTGGCTGCCGCGGCGTAGTTGAGAGCCTGCACCTCGTCGTAAATCTCAATTGAAACCGTACGCGTGATACCCTCGATATTGCCGCCGACCATTAAGACGACCCCAAATTCTCCCAAGGTATGGGCAAAGCTCAGGACGACACCTGTGATGAGTCCCGCAGTCGAAAGGGGAAGAATGAGCCTGAAAAAAGTCTTCAGTTTTGAGAGACCAAGCGTCCAGGAAGCTTCGATGAGCTTTCGATCGACTTGCTCGAAGGCGGTGGCAAACGGTTGAACAGCAAAGGGCAAACTATAGAGAATGGACGCCAGGAGTAACCCTTGAAAGCTGAACGGCAGCGGATGGCCGACGAGATCTGTGTAGAAGCGCCCAATTGGGCTGTGTGGTCCGATGGCGATGAGAATGTAGAACCCCAGCACCGTGGGTGGCAGGACTAATGGCAGGGCCACGATCGATTCAATCAGAAACTTCCAACGCCATTTCGAATAGGTCAACCAATAGGCGATAGGGAGGCCGATGATCAATAAGGTGAGGGACGTGAGGGTCGCCAGTTTGCACGTCACCCAAATGGCCATCCAATTCATCGGGACTCCGGGGCTACAAATCCATAGCGCTTCATGATGGCCACTCCTTGCCGGCTCTTCACAAACTCAAGGAACTGCTTCGCCGAGTCGGCTCGCTTCGATGCCTTGATGATGACGGCTCCTTGCTCAAGTGGTGGGTGCGTCTCCGCAGGGATCTCCCAGTAGGTTCCCTTCGTGCTCATGGCGGGTGCAAGTGCCAATGAGAGTGCAATGATGCCGATATCGGCTGCGCCAGATTCAACGAACTGCGCGGCTTGCGAGACGTTTTCTCCTAGGACCAGCCGGTCTTTGACGTCATCGTACATTTTGAAATGTTCCATCGCGGCGATTGCCGCTCGGCCATACGGCGCATGTCTAGGATTCGCAATCGCAATTGTCTTCGCAGATGGTTGACGAAGCGCTGCAATGCCTCGCGTGACATTGACAGGCGATTCATGCCAGGTCCAGAGGACGATGCGTCCAATGGCATAGCGATAGAGTGATCCCGGCACAATCAGGCCGGCTTCTTCCAATTTCTTTGGATAGGAGATATCGGCAGAGAAATAGAGGTCGAATGGCGCGCCATTCTGAATTTGAGCAAAAAAGTTGCCTGATGAACCCAACGTCAACTTCACCTGGTTGCCGCTGGCCACCTCGTACTCTGAAATAAGTTCCTTGAAGGCAAAACTCAGATCAGATGCGGCAGCAATCGTGATCTCTTCAGCACGCAGAATGTCCGAATCCATGATGATGAACAAGCTGAAGATAAGCAGGAGTTGTCTCATGGATCGTTTTCTACACCCTCACGCGCATTTGGAGATAAAAGTAGTCTGTATCTTTGTTTCCTCCGAGGGGAAGACCCGCGGAGCTGGGGAGGCGGTCGAAATAGGATCCCTTGAACCAATGCACGTATCCAATATCGAAATCCATATTGGTGCTGAGCGCCCATTGTGCGCGTAATTCGACGTCATGCCCTAATGAGTTCCCGGCTTGTCCAGTGGTATCCTGCAAGCCAGAATTACCGAAGACATCCTGGCTTTGAGCCAAATACCAGACGCGATGTTTGACTTGTACAATCCAGCCAGGTGTTGGATTGACAATAAGACGCCAGCCCGGCGAATTGAGGTTGGTTCGGAAAAATGGCCCGAACGTGCCGGTCGGCATCAACTCCCAGCGCCGCGCTCCGAACAACGTATCAAATCCTTCATCCTGACTATCACCTGGCTGCCGGTCTCCGCTGGCATAGTCGTAATGAAACAGCAATCGAGGAGCCCAGGGGAGGTTAAACGTATAGCCGAGGTCAAGATGCTGAAAATGGGCGAAGTGATCGGTGTCTCCGCGCGTTCCAATCTGCCACGCACTTTCAATTTCGTAGTCGAGTTCTCCTAGCTTGGGGTTCTTGGATAGGCGGCCTCCGAACGTAGAATAGGTCCGATGGCTTGATACGTTTGGCATGTGCCGGTCATTCAGACCCAAATAGTAAGCATCGATCTGAAACCAGGGAACGTGTCGGCTCTCGAAATAGCTTCCCCAAAACAGGGATTTGCTATTCTGCTCATCAAGCTGCACTTCGTTTCGGATGACTGGTTCAACAAAAAATGCCCGGACTCGCCAGGTCTGGCCCTGACTGACTTGCCAGTGAAGCCCATCGAATGCGTTCGACGTATTCCGAAAATCATTGCGTGCGATCAGCCGGCGGCGGCCGAAGTCCATCGTCATACGTCCGACGTGCATGTCGGTACGCAGAGCACTTCCGAATACGTTGTTTAGAGTTAAGGCGCCGAGTAATTGCAAGATGTCGAATTCATTGACGGTCGTATTGTCTCGGAAATCACCGGGATCTTTGTTCAAATAAACCCGTGCGTCCTGTCCCTCAAGGAGAAACCGGAAAGGGCCATTTCCTCCCAACCCGAATCGTAGACGAGATCTTAGTAGGATTTGAGGATCAGTCTGACCATTGCCGATGGCTTGACTGGTCCGCCAGGGATGGTCATAGGATTCGAACCGTGTCCTGTTTTCTAACCCCAAGTCGATCCAGTCAGGCAGGTATAGAGCCGTCCGTAAGTGGCGGCTCCATTCCACCTCTCGCCGTTGAATCAGTACTGCATCAGCCGGTTCGATCAGGTTTTTCCCTGTCTGTGCGTCTGTTCGCTGTTTGATGGCAAAGATCGAATCGACCAGATTGGGAACAGGGTTCGTTGAGGGAGGGGAGGATTCCCCACGTAATGGTTCTTCAGCCACAGCCATGCCGGTTGCAAACATTGTCACGATACCTATGGCTACAGTGCTCAGGATACCGAGGTGTTTGTTCCTTTCCATCTCTTTCATGACGGGGTCACAGCCTTCACGAGGTTCACCTTCAGCTGGTCCGCAAGACCTGGGTTTTTCCCGTTTCACTCGTGTCGTACCCGCCGAGGGCTTCGATCTCGTTTCTGAATGGACGGCTGACAAGCGTTTCGAACAGATGGGCGAGAGTGGGATGCGACTTGAGATACGGCTTAGGCACCACAAGGTCATAACGCGCTGTCTGTAGCGGTATGAAATCCAAGTCGAACAGTTGTGCCGCAGATCGAATTCCAATTCCAACGTCTGCCTGGCGTTCCGCGATGGCTCTGGCCACTTCGAAATGGGATGATACGATTCGGTCATACCCGAGAACTTGAGTGGGCTGTATTCCGGCTGGCCGTAACCGCTGATCGAGCAACAACCTTGCTCCCGAACCCTCTTCTCGATTCACGAGGGTTACGAGAGGTTCCATCAGATCAGCGGCTGTGCGAATAGATTTTGGATTACCCGGGCGAACGAGGAATCCTTCCTCCCAGGTTGCGAAGGTCACCACTTCATAATCGGCCCCCTTCAGAGACCGTCTAAGAAATGGCAGATTCGATTCACCTGTGACTGGATCAAAGAGATGCATGCCGGCGACATGCACCTCGCCTCGTTGTAGCGACTGGAGTGCGGCCGTGCTTCCCATGCTCCAACCCACGACGGTCGTCTGGTCTTTGTTTCGTCGTAGATGTTCACCGACCAAAAAGATTGCCGGATCACAGCCAGCCACCGAGATTTCCTGTTGGACCGCTTCTCGATCGCGGGAGAGTTTCACGTGAACGGTGGTGCCGGATCGCTTGCTGTACGTCTCGGTGACATAGCCATCGGCTGGGATGGCGAAGGAGAGCTGCTCTCCCAAGTCGGTGACAGGCCGCACGACCGTCCGCTTTCCAATGGTTGACACTTTGACTCGAATCGGGTGAGCCCTTGTCTTTGCTTGGGGGAGATGGCCAATCAGGGTGCCCTCGATCATATCCTCCGTTGGAACGAGGCTGAACAGGTCTTCCACACGACAGGCGAGGATGGACGCCAGCCGAAGGGCCACCGCGGTTGTCGGTAAATAGAGATTCGATTCGATGGCTGAGACAGCTTGCCGAGTAATGCCGGCTCGACTGGCTAGCTGGCCCTGAGACAAACCTTTCTGAGTGCGAAAGGATTTCAGGTGGTTGGAAAACTGCAGGAGCAATTCGGTTTCAGACTTCGATCCTTTCATGGTTACTATTTAGCATTTTAAGCTGTCATATGTAAAGTATACTTGCTAGCACTTGTAAGGCGTACGCTGCTCTGGCATCGCTGACAGGTTTCGTGGATGGATTTGTCACCTTCAGCGAGACAACCGACGCCATGAATGATTTGAAAGTTGAGGTGTTTGATCGAGAGCTAGTCTGGGGCTTGTATCGCTGGTCGACTGCCTGGCGTATCACCTGGACGGGGCCACAGGGGACGGCTACGCTGAATCTCAAACAAGTCACGAGGAGCAGCATCTGGAACTTGGCGATTGGCGGGTTCTCGATGGCCGTCGTTCAAGGTGAGCTCAGCTTGGCAGGTAAGCAGCAGGAGGTCTACGGTCTTGTGGAACTGATCAGGTAGAGCATTTTTCGACCGGGACATGCGCCACTACTCACTATGGTGCGGGGCGGCTGATGCTGTGGGCATGGAGGCCGAAATACATCCTTCTATGAACTCCACCTTGCATTGCCATGAGGCAGCGGCAGCGTTGACGCGCTTGATGACATCCGCTGCGTTCGTGGTGCCGGTGGCAATGTCGACAAGGACATGGTTTGGGACACGGTTGAAGTAGATGCCGGTAACGCCGGGAATGCCCTGCAAGACGGTCGTCATCTGAGTTTCTTTACTGTCACAACCGGATCCGCTGAGTGTTAGGGGAAGTCGTTCTTTGATGGGTGGGGTTGCTGCAGCTGGCAGGGACATGGAAAGGGCTGCGATAAGGAGTGCGACCGGGATGGCTCGTTGGCACCAGAAAGTTTGCATGAGATGCACTCCCAGATAGACAATACATTCTCTACGTATAAGATACATGACGCGAGATACTATAGTCGAGTTGCTATCTGGCCTGTACCAAAAAGGCTTTCGAGCGGGCGTTCCCTCCGCTGGCCACGACATCAATGAATGACATGCCGGGCTGGATCTCTGGAACCGTCGCTTCGACGGTCGTGTCGTTCACAAACGTGTAGTCAATCTTGCTGGATCCGGCTGCACTGAATGCTACGCCGCGGAAGCAATCTCTGGTTCCAAAGTGCTCCCCTTTAATCGTGACTGTTTGCCCCGGCTTGGCTTCGTCCGGTTCCACACGCATGATCTTTGGCTTTCTGCTGCTATCGCAGACGGGGTCCTTCGCGACTTTCTGTTCGTCGTGCCCCTTGATCGATTCTGTGTCGTGCAGCGTGTAGCCCGCTCCGTCGACGATCACTCCCTCTTCGGCAAGGGAGGGTATGGGGAGGTAGGCGAGCCCAAACAACGAGACTATCAGGAAGGGCATCAGGAAGTGGGGAGCCATCGTGACCTCCTTCGATGAAGAACTATTTCTTCGGCATCGGAACATAGATGTCTCCGATAATCGTTTGTCCGGGAGGGGAGAGCGCAAATGTTGAAAAGGCCTCTACCAAGGCATTCGGTTCTTTTTTGGAAAGCAGCAGCAGCGGGCGACGAAGGCTGTAGCGGCCGTCTTTCACGGTTGGCGTTTCCGGCTCAACCTTATCCAACGGCAGTAAGCGAACAGCGACGCCGTCTGAGACGGCTGAGAGGCTGGTACTCAGCGAAATATAGGCAACTGCAGAGAGGGGTGGCAGGGTGCCAACGACGGTCCTCACGACGACATCATCTCCGCCGAGTACTTTGGCGGCCTCAGCGATTTTGCCCGTAATCCCGAGTTGGCTTTCGAAGGTGTCCCGAATGTTCTGGTTGCGTGGCCTGTCGATCAGCAGAATCTTCGTCTCCGGTCCACCCAGTTCCGACCACTCCTTGATCTTTCCCGAAAAAATGTTGGCAACTTGCTGCTTCGTCACTTCTTTGGTGAAGTTCGATAAATGGACTAAAATGCCGATTCCATCCCAACCTATCTGAGTCGTCGTGAAAGCGGGATCTTCGGCCCCCGTGACGGCAATCTGGGCCTGGCCTGTTGTGACTAATTGCAACGGCTTGGAATTTTCGTCCCACAGGATGTCGACATAGGCACGGGGATTGGCTTTTTCAAAGGCTCGAGCCAAGGTCTCGATGGTCCTTTGCTCCGGTCCGTCGCCGGCAATGACGAGGCTTCCAGCTGTTTGAGCGAAGGTGTCGGCATAGGATACACAGAAGATCAGTCCGACGAGCAGCCCGGTTACGAACCGTCCCACGGTCATCGAGTCGCCTGTTCCCACAGGAGGTGACGACTGACCAGGCACTGGGAGTGGCTACTCAAGAAGTTGATCCTTCTGTTGGTGTGGGATCTGATTCTGATGTGACGTTCGGCGGTGGCATAGTGCGCATGGCATTCAGCGGCGGCAACTTGGCGAAGCGCTGCATCCGTTCCTCGTTCATAGCCTTGGCTTTCAGCTCAGTAAAGCCTGGCTTGCGATCGCCGACGACAGTAGACGTAAATGAAGACATGAGTCGGGTTGCCTGACGGGCCTGACAAAATGGGCATTCCGTGTCTTCGACCCTGGCATACACGGACTGAGTGGTTTCGAATTGTTTCTCGCACTGTCCACAACGGTACTCGTAGAGGGGCACGGAATTAGATCCTTTCTGTGTCTCTAGGTAGAGATCTCACGCGGAGCTCGGTCCTGGGCTTGACAAGCTGACCTCTCCCAAGCGATCTTGACCGGCTCACAACGACACGTTTATTCTAGCAACATAGGCAACCAAACTGCCAGCTTCATAAGGAGGGCTTCAATGTCAGTGCTGATTCGACGGTACAAAGGCAATAACGGTATGATGCAAGAAGAACGAATCGATGACGAGGATCGAATCGAGCGCTACATGAGGCTCTTCGAAAAAGACGACGTCAAGAAGTTGCAGACCGGCGTGAAGTGCTTCATCGAGAAGGATGAGTGGCAACTCCTCGCATGAACTGGTCATGGGTCAGGAGTAAGGCGTGATCCAGTTGTGAAAGCTCCTTACTACTCACCCTTTACCCCTCGCTGGTCAGCATGATCTACTGGGTTCACATTGCCCGCTCGATCGATCGTGTGACGCTTCACCGAGACCGGTGCTCGGAAGTACCGTCCGTCTCAACGTCCAGCGATTTTTGGGAAGGGGGATGGTTCGACTATCCCGATAAAGAGCGGGCGCTCCGTGCCATGGAACAGGCTGGAGTCAATCGAGACCGGCTGTGTCCTCTGTGCAGACCATAAAGGTGTGCGATGGTGAATGGTTACTATGAATGCTGACCTGTTCGGGTCCGTTCAACATTCATAAGTGATCATTCAACATTGACTATGCCGCGACTTGCCCTTCTCCTAACCACCGTCATTTGGGGCGCCACCTTTCCTGCTACCAAGGCCGCGCTTGAACAGATCTCGCCACTTTCCTTCCTGTTGCTTAGATTCTTCCTGGGCACTCTACTGATCTTGTTATGGTTTGCAGTGAGTCGCCATCGACTGCATCACGATCGTGCTCTGCTCATGGCGAGCGCGCTCACCACGGTCTTCCTCTTTCTTGGCTACTTATTGCAAACGGTCGGACTTCAGCATACGACTGCGTCCAGTTCGGCCTTTCTGACGGCACTCTACGTAATTTTTGTTCCTTTGATCCTGATGCGGATCGACCGACGGGTGGTGTTCGCCACGGCAATTGCGTTGGTTGGACTCTGGTTGTTAGTGAAGCCGAGCACCTCTATGAACCTGGGTGATCTCATGACGATTGGGTGCGCCGCTGCCTTCGCGGGACACATCATTTGTCTCGAACGGTTCACACGTCAATTCGATGCGCCATCATTGCTGGTGTGGCAGATGGTGGCGATGACGGTGCTGTTTCTTCCGGCTCCCTGGTGGGAGGAGGCAAGCGCAAGCGCTTTTTCGCCAACGGCTGTCTTGCTGATTGGTCTTGGAGTGACCGGCGTACTTGCGACACTGGCTTTTGCTGTTCAGATGTGGGCACAGCAGCAGGTGCCGGCGCAGCAGGTGGCGTTATTGTTTGCGTCAGAACCGGCCTACGCGGCCTGGTTGTCCTGGTACTTTCTGGGCGAGATGTTGGATACTCAAGGGTGGATTGGGAGCGCGCTGATCTTGTTGGCGGTGGTGATCGGAGCGTTCGGTGGTTGATCGTTTGTATAAGGAGGAGTTGTATGGCGCAAAAATTTGGGAATGGACGGTGGGTTCGCGAAGGATTTTTAGATAACCGCGTTGAAGGGATGGTTGTGGGTCAGGTTGTCTTTGCCGTGATCGGGCCGGTGGATTTTTATTTGCGCGGCAATTTTAAGCCGGATATTGCAGGAGAGGTGATTCGATTCCGCAATAATCGGTTTGAAGATGACGATATGGCTGGACAGGTCATCGGCGACATGGCGAATCCGCAGGTTGGAACGGTGAATCTCATTTCGCTGGATCCGCACCCCAATCTGGAGCCGCATCCCTACGTCGAGTGGTTTACGCTCAGAAAGGACCACTATCGTTTCGAGCTGAGCTCTGGTGAGGCGTGGGTGTTATCCGATGAGGAGCGAAAGGCAATTGATGGAGAAAGCCAACGAATTCGAAAGACCTTAGCTGATCACAGGTCTGATCAGCCAAGGTCTAGTGACAGTGCTGACTTGGTCTAGCGAGGGGTCAGCTCAAGTTCAGGCTGAGGGTCTGGAAGCTCCGTGGCTTTCACGGCTGCGTCGATCTTCTTTTTGAGCACGCTGCGGTCTGAATCCTGCCTGGTTTTTCCTTCACGCACATATTCCGGGACACCGCGGATATCCCAGACCAACCCCATCCACTCAAGCGCCTTGAGGCAGTAGTAGGTCATGTCGATTTCCCACCAGTAAAAGCCTTGTCTGGTCGAAGCCGGATAGTAGTGGTGGTTGTTGTGCCAGCCTTCTCCCATGGTAATCATGGCCAGAAAGAAGTTATTTCGGCTGTCGTCGCCGGTGACATAGCGCTGTGACCCATACACATGGGAGAGGGAATTGATCGTGCAGGTACCGTGAACCAGTGCAACGGTCGAGATGAAAAATCCCCAAATCAGCATCTGAGGGCCATTCGTGCCGAGTCCGGGTGCGTAGGCTTCTAGTAATTGACCGAGACCGAACATCCCAAATCCCGCAATGGTCGGCATCAGAACATCAAACCGGTCGAGAAACCGCAGCTCCGGAAACTTGGCGAAGTCCGCGATTCCTTTGAGGCGCGGTGCGTAAAATGTTTGCGACATAATCCAACCCATGTGCGACCAGAGAAATCCTCCCTGGCGTGGGGAGTGCACATCTTCCGGTGTATCGGAATAAATGTGGTGATGGCGATGATGGCCGGCCCACCACAAGGGGCCGCGTTGCGCACAGGAGCCGCCTAACAGGGCAAAGAGAAACTGGACGGTCCGGGAGGTCTTGAACGTCCGATGTGAGAAGTAGCGATGGTACCAGCCGGTGATGGCAAACATGCGGACATAATAGAAGGCGACCGCGATAGCCACAGCGGTCCAACTCCAGCCTACCCAAATGACTCCCAAACACATCAGATGTACGGCAAGGAAGGGAATGCTACGAATCCAGTCTACCTTGGGTGGCCCCTCTACTTTCGTGTGCTCAAGGCCCGCCCAAGAGTCAAACCAGCGTAGGACGGAATACCAGGCATCCGGGGCTTTAGTCGAGTGTAGTGATTGCGCGTCGGACATACAATTCTCCTCGTAGGTCGGGGGATCGGCAACGTCACTGTGGTGGGAGACAGGGAGCCGGGGTCCCAATTAAGCTGAATGATCGTCCCGAATAGGCTAGGGATAGGGAGTCATTATACATAAGACCGTCATAAAAGTGAAATCAGATTTTGCGTGGTTTCCGCCGGATTGATTGTACCGGACTGGCGATCGCTGTCTACATATTTGGACAAGTCTTCAGGAAAAAGTGGAGGTGCGCTTGTCTGTTTGACAGCGCTCCTCGTGCGTCTCTAAAATGCCTCCACTATGAATGAACGATTTCTTAAAGCCTGTCGCCGCGAACCTGTCGATTGCACACCCGTGTGGTTTATGCGCCAGGCTGGTCGCTATATGTCCGAGTATCGGACGTTGCGCGCGAAGCATTCGATCCTCGAGATGTGCAAAACTCCCGAGCTTGCAGCCCAAGTCACCCTTCAGCCAATTGATCGATTTCCCTTGGATGCTGCAATCATTTTTGCCGACATTCTGCTGCCGTTAGAGCCAATGGGGCTCAATCTTGAATTTGCGGAGGGCGAAGGACCGGTCATCCACAACCCGGTTCGTGACCGAGCGGCTGTGGATCGACTCAAGGTGATCGATGGCGATGAACTTGACTATGTGGCCGAAGCTATTCGCCAAACGCGACGGGCTCTGAATGGGCGGGTGCCGCTAATTGGCTTTGCCGGTGCGCCGTTTACGCTGGCCAGCTACGCTATTGAGGGCGGAGGGTCCCGCAACTATCTGCACACCAAACAGATGATGTATGGCGATCCCACAGCCTGGCATCGCCTCATGGACAAATTTGTTTCTGTGCTCACCGGATATCTCCGGCGACAGATCAAAGCAGGGGCTCAAGCGATTCAGCTCTTCGATAGTTGGGTCGGCTGTCTCTCGGCCGGTGATTATGCCGAATATGTGAAGCCGCACGTCCAGCGGATTTTTGATGGGCTCAAGCGGGAAGGTGTGCCGATGATTCATTTCGGCACCGGCACGACGGCCATTCTTGGGCAGATGCGCGAGGCAGGTGGCGATGTCATCGGGATCGACTGGCGGGTTCATCTGGACGAGGCCTGGTCGATGGTTGGGCATGATCGCGCCGTCCAGGGCAATCTGGACCCGCTCGTCCTGTTTGCGCCGCTCCACGAAATCGAACGCCGTGTAGAAGATATCTTGCGACGAGCCGGGGGACGTCTCGGGCACATTTTCAACCTCGGTCACGGCATCCTGCCCACGACACCTGTCGACCATGTCGCTGCCACGATCGATATGGTGCACAAACTTAGTCAACGCTAACGCGTTTCAATCGATTTGCACAGAGGGCGGCAGCGGCCTCTGAATCCCATGTGACCGTTGATGAATTCATAAGGAATGGCATGGCGACGACGGAGCATCCCACGGCAATTCTCCTCATGGCGATGGGTGGGCCTGATTGTCTGGAGAACGTCGAGCCGTTTTTGCTCGATGTTCGTGGTGGCCGACCGACGCCCCCTGAGTTGGTCGAAGAGATTCGTGAACGGTACCGAGCAACCGGTGGGAAATCGCCTGCTGTCGGTATTACCCACGAAGTGGCAAAGAAACTAGAACAACAGCTGAATTGTTCGAGGACTGGCCGATACCGAGTGTATGTCGGGTTGCGGCATTGGCATCCTTTTATTAAAGAAACGTATGCCGAGTTACTGAAAGAATCGCCGGAACAGATCATCGGGGTTTGTATGGCGCCGCAACAGTCCTCACTCAGCACCGGCGCCTATCGGAAGAAGGTCGAAGAGGCTCGTGCTGGGTTGGAGGACGGTACCCCCGTCACCTATCTCGGGAGTTGGAACCAACATCCTAAACTGATTGCGGCTCTGGTTGAGAGTATCCAGCAAGGTCTTCAGAAGTTTCCTGCCGATGTGCGAGCAACCGTGCCGGTACTGTTTACTGCGCATAGTCTGCCGGAACGGATCGTGGCCATGAAGGATCCCTATCCTGACGAGGTCAAAGGCACGGTCGAGGCGGTCACACAACATTTGGGGAACCGACCGACTTACTTTGCCTATCAAAGTCAGGGACGATCAAACGAACCCTGGCTTGGACCCACCGTGGAATCAATGTTGGAAACCATCCAGCTGGCGGGACACCGGTATGTGCTGGTGGCGCCTATCGGCTTTGTCTGCGACCATGTAGAAACACTCTTCGACATCGACATCGAACTCAAGCAGCTGGCGATGAACAGAGGCCTACACCTTGAGCGCATGCCCATGCTGAACGACTCTCTTCCACTCATCGAGATGTTAAACGACGTCTTGGCTGCACACGAATCCTCGCTCCCTATTCAGTCGTGACTCGACCACGTACAGTCGTGATCGTAGGTGGGGGCATTTCCGGCCTGGCCACTGCATTTTCACTCCAAGAGCAGGCGATAAAGACTGGCCTGACCCTCCGCTGCATGATTCTTGAATCCGGATCCTCCTGGGGAGGAAAGATTGTCACGCATCGAGTTGGCGAGATTGTGACGGAAGCCGGACCGGACTCATTCCTGTCCCAAAAACAGGCCGGTCTGGATCTTTGTACGAAGCTCGGCCTTACCGATCAACTCATCAATACCAATCAGACGGGCAAAAAGGCCTGTGTTCTGTATAGAGGCCGCCTTCATGACCTACCCGAGGGCCTGTTGTCATTCGTCCCGAAACAATTGGGGTCGTTCCTTCACAGCGGACTATTGAGCTGGTCGGGGCTGGTTCGGATGGGACTCGAATTCGCCGTTCCGCCTGGTTCCTCCAGAGAAGATGAGCCGTTGGCTGCGTTTCTTCGCCGCCGGTTCGGTGTTCAGGCATTTGAGCGGGTACTGGAGCCGCTCATGGCCGGGATCTACGCAGGGGACGCCGAGCACATGAGTCTGAGGGCTACGTTTCCACGGTTCTTCGAGCTCGAACAGCAGTACGGCAGCGTCGTTCGCGGCATGATGGCTGCCAAGAAAGCCGCCTCGTTGGTTTCGAATCCCCAACCAGGGCGTACGATGTTTGTCAGCTTAAAGAATGGTCTCAGCGATTTGGTTACGGCTCTGACGAGTCGATTGACGCAGCAGGGCGTGGAACTTCGATCAGGATGCCGGGTCGATGCGCTGAGAGTGAGATCACATGAGTTAGGCCGATGGATGTACGACCTGATCCTTGAGGATGGATCGGCGCTTTCTGCGGATAGCGTGGTTCTAGCCACACCGGCGTATGTGTCAGCGGAACTGGTGCGTCCATTGACACCGATTGCCGGTGGACTATTGGACATGATTCCCTATGCGTCGACTGCCACCATTGCGATGGCGTTTCCACGGATGCTGACGAGTGCCATCGAAGGATTCGGATTTATTATCCCGCGAACAGAGCAGCGTGATTTGATTGCCGCAACCTGGACGTCGCTGAAGTGGCCGCATCGCGCTCCGGCGGATCAGCTGTTGGCACGATGTTATGTCGGTGGCGTAGGCCGGGAAGACATTCTTCAGTTGGATGACAAGACGCTGGTAGCCAAAGTCAGAGAAGAACTCGCTGCGGTATGCGGCATCAGTGTGGAACCAACTTTCACGGAGGTGAATCGATGGTGGAAGGCGATGCCGCAGTACACAATTGGTCACCTGGACCGATTGGCCCAGCTTGATACAGCAGTGAGTCGCTATCCAGGGTTGATTCTCACAGGGGCCGGCTATCGCGGGGTCGGCATTCCAGACTGTATCCGTGATGGGGCGTTGGCGGCTGAACGCGTTGTGCAGGATCTTGTAGGTGGCAAGAGTCTATCTGGGCGATCCGTTATCAGTGAGGGTTCATGAGGAGGGGGAGGGAGAAACGGCCTCTTTGCAGTCGATCGAGGGCCTTTATGGGAGGATAATGGCTTGCTCAGGATACCCAAGTCCCTTCAGCGTTGCTTCCAGAGCATCGACCATCGGAGGGGGGCCGCAGAGGAAGATACAGGTGGCGGCATCGGCAGCAGGAAGGTAGTGTCGCAGAATTTCGGGTGTAACTCGTCCTATGCTGCCGGACCATTCAGGTGGTGGTTGTTCCAAGACGTGATGGCAATGAAAGTTGGGATGTTCTTGGACGTTTCGTTCCCACTCTTGCCGGAAGATGATGTCCGCTTCTGTTTTATTGGCAACGATCAGAAATAGCTCAGCATCGATTTTCTTGGTCAAAATCCAACGAATGATGGAGATCATCGGCGTAATGCCGGTGCCGCCGGCGACGAATCCCACGCGTGTGGCCATGCCATCCACCCAATGACCACCGGTGTTCGGCCCGCTCATCAGCACCGTCTCGCCGATCTGCTGATCATGGAGGTACTTCGAGATTGAACCAGCCTCATAGCGCTTGACCGTCAGGTCGAAATATCCTGTCGTGCCTGGCAGCGACGATGGCGTATAGGCTCGCTTCACTTGCTTGCTGTTAATCGTGGCATGGACGTACAGAAAGTCACCGGGTAGCATGTCCAGCGTGGCGTCGGCTGGCAGCTCAAAACGGAAGGTCTTTGTGTCGTGAGTGTCCCTCTCGATGTGGATCAGCTTGTACGAAGCGGGTCCTTTGGTCTTGATGCGGGTGACAGCATCCATGCTGACGCGCATCATACGAGGTCATATGAAGAGGTGCAACAGAACTCTTCCCGATACTTCCCCCCGAGCCTCTTGCATCTGTCTCGCATCTCGCCCCATACTTTCGCCTCATGACATCACCCCCATCGGATCGCTCTACACCACTTCAGAACCTTGAAACCGACGTTGCCTTGCGCGCGATCCTCGAAGGTACCGCAACGGAAACCGGGCAACAGTTTTTTGCAGCGCTTGTTCAGAACCTGGCCAAAGCTCTCGGCACGCACGGAGCATGGGTGACGGAATATTTCCCTGAGTTGCGCCGTCTTCGCGCCCTTGCGTTCTGGATGGATGGCCAGTGGGTCACGGACTATGAAGTGGACATCGCGGGGACGCCCTGCGAGCGGGTGATCGATACAGCCAAGCTGGTGCATTTCCCTGATCGGATTCTTGAGATTTACCCCCATGAGGAGGAATTGAAGGCAGCAGGGGCCGTCAGCTACATGGGCGTGCCGCTCCAGGACACCGACGGCCAGGTGCTCGGGCATATGGCGGTGATCGACCGTCGGCCGATTCCAGAAGAACCTCGAGTCCATGCGATTTTTCAGATCTTCGCCGCTCGCGCGGCTGCGGAACTGCAACGAATGCGAGCGGAGGTCGAGGTGCGCGAGCGGGAAGAAAAGGTCGGTCGACTTCTGTCCAGCGCGATGGACGCGATCATTGAATTGGACGATCATCTCCATATCACGCACGTGAATCCTGCAAGCGAAAAAACTTTTCGTTGTCGCGCGAATGAGATGATCGGTCAGGATTTTCGATGTTTTGTGCGTCCTGATGATGCCGATCGGTTGCTCGCACTGACAGACGAATTAGACAAGCGTCCCGAGGGCCAGCGATCAATGTGGATTCCTGGAGGGCTCACTGCTCGCTGCCCAGGAGGCCAATCGTTTCCAGCGGAGGCGACCCTGTCTCGCTTTGAGCTGCACCGCCGAAAATTCACGACGCTTATTCTTCGTAATATCTATGATCGCGTGAGAGCGGAGGAGACGATCCAGTCGCTCACTACCGAAACCGAACTGCTTCGGGAAGAACTGCAGGCGCTCCATCAGGACGGCGCCTTGCTCGGTGAGAGTCCGGCCTTTCAGCGAGTGCTCCAGGATATTGCCCAAGTGGCGAGGACCGATGCGACCGTGCTGATCACAGGTGAAACCGGAACCGGCAAGGAACTTGTAGCCCGCGCCATCCATGCAGCCAGCACTCGACGGGAACGACCAATGGTCACCGTCAATTGCGCTGCGATCCCTGCCACATTAATCGAGAGCGAACTGTTTGGTCACGAAGCGGGCGCCTTCACCGGCGCAACGAAGAAGCGAGAAGGCCGTTTTGCCCTGGCCGACAAGGGCACCATTTTTCTCGACGAAATTGGAGAATTGCCACTTGAATTGCAGGCGAAATTGCTCCGCGTGCTGCAAGAGGGTGAGTTCGACCCAGTCGGCAGTTCGAGGACCAGAAAAGTCGATGTACGGGTGCTTGCCGCGACCAACCGCGATTTACCAAAGCTTGTCAGCGAGGGAAAGTTCCGCGAGGACCTGTTCTATCGGCTGAACGTATTTCCGCTCCGCCTACCTCCCTTGCGTGAGCGTGGTGACGACATGGTGTGTCTGGCTTTGGTGTTTACACAGCGGTTCGCTGCAAAATTGGGGCGCTCTATTACTCCACTGAACGCTGAGGATATAGGCCGGCTGAAGAGTTACGGATGGCCTGGCAATGTGCGCGAGCTGCAGAATGTCGTAGAACGGGTCGTGATCACGGCTATCAATGGCCGGCTGAATCTGGAGCGTGCATTACCCGAACCAATGGCGCAACCGTCTCTAGCTGGTCGGATCGGCGAACCAGTGCCAGGGATGATTTGCACCGCGAAAGAGCTGGAAGAACTGGAGCGGAGCAATATCCTCCGCGCGCTGGATGCCACGAAGTGGAAAGTTTCAGGTGAAAACGGTGCGGCGAAACTGCTGGGCATCAATGCCTCTACCCTTTCTTCCCGCATGAGAGCATTCAAGATTCAAAAACCTGCCGTACGCTGACCTAGTCCCCCTGCGCACCTCGGACCGTATTGCCCGCAGGAGCATCTTCCCTTTGCGAAATTTCGCAAATGCGCTCATGAGATTTCATGACTCGTGAAATCTCATGCGGCGTCTTCTTGCTCCATCCGATCACTAACTTGTTGAAAAGCTGCCGTATGATTTCGTTATGAAGGTCTGGCATCAATGCTGCTTTGGTAGTACAGCAGCAGCGCAGTGATGAGTATCAGGAAGTGGATGATGACGACGAATCGCGATCTCGGCTGGTGGTACTGGTTCATGACGGCGGGATTACTCGGCGCCGGTCTCCTGGGATGGACGGCGGGAGTGTCTCTGGCGATGTTGTTGTGCGCTGTTCAGATCGCCCATGTGATCTGGCTGACGCGAGACGTCACGTCGTTCCCAGTGCAGGTGCGGGCTGCCTATTTGGGGCTGTTGTTTGCCGGATTGTGGGGACCACTTCAGTGGATTCATTGGGTGCAACTGGTTGGAACCAGTGCCAGGGTCGTCATTGGGTACTGGTTTATGGCACGAGTGTTGTCTTTAGCGTCATGGAACCGCCAGCAGCCGTTATCGTGGGACCTCATCACACGTACGTTCTTTTCAGGTCAGACCGGCATGCCATCGTGCGGGGCGGTCTTCCAGCAATTGTGGCTTGAGCGGGTACAGAGATGAACTGGGAATCGATATGCCGGAATGCCGACCGGTTTTTCTTTCGGCGATGTTTCATTAACCAACACCATACAGGAGGGGTACAGATGTCACAGACAACGATGAGCGGAGTCATTAATGGCGTCGATGTGGAGCGGTTGGGCCAGACGGTCCAGGCCGTTCAACAGAATCCGAGCTTGGGGGCTTCACAGTTCCGAGCCGTCAATCGGTGGATCAACGGAGGGCATAATCGTTCTACGATTAAGAGTTTCTATGGTGCAGGTCAGGAGGATACGACCAGGACGAAACCGTTCGTGCTCGATGCCGACGAGCCCCAAGTGCTGCTCGGAAAGGATCAGGGTGCGAATCCGGTGGAGTTCGTCCTCCATGCACTGGCCGCTTGTCTGACAACCTCGCTTGTCTACCATGCGGCGTCGCGCGGCATTCATATCGAGTCGATCGAATCGAAACTAGAGGGCGACCTCGATTTGCAGGGCTTCCTCGGACTCTCAGATCAAGTCCGGCGCGGGTATAAACAGATCCGAGCGAGCTTCACCGTAAAGTCCGATGCGTCTGCAAAGGATCTAGAGGAACTGACGAAATTTTCTCCGGTGTTCGACATCGTGTCGAACCCGGTGCCGGTATCGATCCACATCGAATCCCGATAGCATAATGGGCCTGGATGTCTGGAATACATCCAGGCCCAGCACTTCGTATGAGGTTTCAATGGTGCTGATTCACGTTCTTGCCTTGGTTGCTTACCGATAATTTTGGATCCATCCTGTGATTTGGTTCAAGACTTGCGAGAACCGGCTGAGCCGCCATAATCTTGTGCTCGACCGCCATGGTTAGCCATCGGCGAGCCTCATCAGTATTTCTTGGTACTCCGCGTCCATAGGCGTACATCACCCCGAGGACGTACATCGCTTGCCCATTGCCGGCCTGTGCCAGGCGGTGCAGACCTGGAGACGCTTTCTTGTACCAGCTGACTGACTCTGAAGCCTTTCGCCCATCACGCTGTGCGTAATAGCGGCCGAGGCGATACTGGGCAAATGCATCGCCCTGTTCGGCTAGGCGAGCATCGATGTCTGACTCTTGAGCAAGTTTTGAGGTCGATGAGCTTACTGTCGATTGTTTGTTAGCTGATGACGCAATGTTGAGGTCACTGGGATGGTTGAGTAGCTCGGAGGACTTGGGTGTTGAGGTTTGGCTCTGATGGTGTTGTGGCCTGAGTCGGTCGGTTAGGTGAACATCGTGATCCTGGTCATGTGCGGGTTTGGAGGCCGGCATATGCGATGTTATTTTTTCGTTAGTTGGAGATACAGCGCTGTTTTCAGCTGGGCGGTCGGCTGGCTCGGAGGATTGAGGCGTTAAGTCTTGGCTGTGTGTGCTGTGGGGCGTGTGCTGATCTGGATCAAGGGGAGGGGAAGGTGGAGGATTGTTAGATTCAGCCAGGCCTTCAGCCTGTGAGACGGGCGTAAGGTTGAACTCGTTTTGATTTGGTAACGGTTCCGTTGCTGATTGCGGTTGACCACATTTTTCAGCAGGCCTATTCAAGCCTTCCTGTGCGACGCCTGGTTGACAGTTCGCCCTGTCGTCGGAGACCAGTGGCCATACGCCTAGTGTCGACGCACCCCAGACAAGCGCGATGATGAACAACGCACAAAGGAGCAGTCGGCGCCTCAAGATCGTTCGATCGCTGGGTGGCACCAGGACGAGTCCAGGATAGCCTTTCTTGGCCATGCCTTCTCCCGAGGGAATTCTTGGTTGGAGTATATCAGTGTGTCAGAACGCTGTCTCGTGCTCTGATCTCCACCACTGCCGTCGTAGCGGGGGAGCCGCAAGGACCTGGCTGCTTCGTCAAACCGCCGCAGCCCTGTGCCTTGTAGCTAGTAGGCTGCCCCTCTATAGATAGCCTCTTGTCCTCTCTAACTTCAAGCTTTTATAGTACAGGCGATAGAGCGTGTCATTGTCACCGAGGAAAGCGAGCGAATCATGCCGTCAACTGATAACCCCTTTGCCATCGTAGAAATCAACGGTCCGTTTCGTGAGCCGCGAGAGCAGGTCTTTTCCTACGACTATTCGATTCAACGATGCACCTGGGCGACGCCACATGGCGTGCGCGTGAAGGTCTCAATACCGGATGAACTAGAGGTACTGAAGCGTCGTCTCGTCGGAATGACTGTCGGCTCGCCCGGCCAGCAATTGATGATGAGCAACATCCTCTCCAAAACGATTGCGGGCTGGAAGATGCAGGTGGCTGACGGGGAGGGCATGTTGACGGAACGACGTGACATGCTGCTGGAGCCATTTATCGGGCCACTGGCCCATCTGTTCCCGAAGGTAGAGGCGTTGTTTGCAGCGGATCAATCGGCTGTCCGGGAAGAAGTGAGGAGACGCATCGGGATCTGACACTTTGAGGGAAAAGGTGCAGCCCCGATCCGTCAAAAAATTCTTTTATAGTGTTTTGAATGAACACCTGATTCGTCGGCGAAACCAAGGGATCCCTTGTCCGGGCTCCCGGTATCATTCAAGTCGATACGGTAGTAGCCACGAACTTGCTCCATGGCCACCTCGAATGGAACGCCGCTCGGGTAAAGCGTCCCGGGCGCATGGGCCCCTCGTGTCAGCGTACGGATCGTATCTGCTTCCGCGAGTTGCTTGTCCGAAAAGATGTAGATGTCGGCAATGGTATGATCACCCAGTTTGTGGCCGGGTGTGGTCGATGGAAGCAATTCACCGAGGGTGCCCTTCAGGCGTGCTTCCTTGAGGCGTTTCAAGAGAGCGACGATCTGGCTATCCGTCGCTTGCGAGGGAACGATTAAGCCCAGGGTGTTCATCTCCAAGATCGTCGTCTGGACCTTAAACATGACAGGCGCGGCTTCCGGATCCTCGATGACCGAGACATTGGGCCCCTCAGTCCCGGCGGCTTGTTTGTTCCTCGAACTGGGGACGATCAGTGCCACGAACAACCAGAGTCCCATGAGAATGCCGAATACCACGAGCAGCGGATGAGCGCCAGCACGCTTTCCCTCTTCGTAGGGTCCTTCGTCCTTCGTCATGGGGCGCGATCTCCGGCCTGCGAGGTGGTGTTCGGTTGTGGTTTTTGTAACTGTCGCTTGGCTTCATCCCATAGCTCGTCCATTTCGGCGAGCGTCATGTCCGTTAGCGACATGCCTTTCTCCGTTGCTTGCGTTTCCACCAGATGAAATCGATCGATGAAGCGATTGGTTGACCGGCGAAGCGCCTCTTCAGGATTAACCTTCACGAAGCGAGCGAGGTTGACCAGAGAGAACAGAATATCTCCCAATTCCGCTTCAATATCGTTTTGCCTGTCGGGCTGGTTTTGGCCTGACCCTGGCCCTGCCTGAGCCAGCGCCTCCTTCAACTCGCCGACTTCCTCCGCCACTTTTCCAAAGATTTGTTCAAGGCCTGCCGCATTGTGCGGCCAATCAAATCCGACCCGGGCGGCTCTGGCTTGTGTCTGGTAAGCCCTCAGCAAGGCCGGCAGGGTTTTGGGCACGCCGTCCAGTGCGGACTGGGTACCACCGGCTGCCTCGCGTTCGGCGCGTTTGATGTGTTCCCATTGGTTCAAGACCTGCTCGCTGTTGGTGAGGGTGCCGGTCTGTTCGCCGTTTCCAAAGACGTGAGGATGCCGCCGGACAAGTTTTTCGGCGAGGGTGTCCAGTACATCCTCCACGGTAAAGGTGCCGACTTCGGCGGCTATCTGGCTGTGGAAAATTACCTGCAACAGCACGTCTCCCAGCTCTTCTCGCAGCTTCGCCTGATCGCCCTGATCGATAGTTTCGAGGACTTCGTACGTTTCTTCGAGGAGATAGGGTTTCAGTGACTCATGAGTCTGCTTCCGGTCCCACGGACAGCCGTTTTGTGCACGGAGCGTAGCCATTAGTTCAATAACTTTTGTGAAATGTGCCGACATTGATGGCGACCGCTTCTCTTTCATCCTGTGCCGAGCCTGATGCTATGCCACTCTATACCGAGTATGACGGTCTCTTCAATCTCCGTCACGGCTTGCGACCGAATAGACCCTATGGTAGGGTACTGAAAATATTTGGGAATGTGAGGGGAGAAGGGAAATATGGCAGAGGAGGAGCAAGGGTTTGTCATTCGTGATCGGCGAGCTAAGGGAGGAGCCGATGCCGCTCCGGTCGCCGCGTCGCCTTCAAAACCGTCGATCTCCGCGACTTCGTCGACTGAACCAGCGCAAGCGCCTCCGGTCACCTTCTCGTCGTTTGTGATCTCATTGGGCTCGTCGTCGCTCATGCTCATGGGCGAGCAACTGGACCCGAACCAGGCATCGATACCTGTCAACCTGCCTCAAGCCAAGGAAATCATCGATCTATTGTCTGTCTTGGAAGACAAGACGAAAGGCAATCTGACCACTGACGAGCAGACGGTCCTGCGGGACATGCTGTATGCACTTCGCATGAAGTATGTCACGCTGGCATCACCGAAGTAGTATCCCATCTTTCGGTCCTACTATGCCGCCGGGTCTCTGGACGCTGCGAGTTGTGCGGCAAACTTTGAGACTGTCTTGTAAGTCGGCTATAGTGAGACAGGCTTCTGTTTCCATATATTAATAGTCTCTAGAGGGCAGGTGAATGCCAGAGATCAACCATCCCACGGGTGCATTTGGATCAGCCTCCGGAGGACTTCCGGAGGTTCTGCCCGTGGCGATGGGCGGTCACGTCCGTACAGCTTTGGCCGACCAACCGAAGAAGCCGGAGCGAAAACCCCCTCATCTTCGCCCTGTCTGGATCGTGCTCATCCTTCTGATCCCCTGCGTGGCCCTCACGCTGTATTACTCACAAGTTGTGGCTCCGGGCTCCGAAGAGAACGGCTCTTTCCTGCCGACAACGAGCTACGCACTGGTTCTCCTGCTGGTCAATTTAGACCTGATCGGCTTTGTGGTGTTGGTCCTGTTGTTGTCCAGGAATCTGATCAAGGCCTATTTCGAACGCCGGCACCGTCTCGTTGGGTCAGGATTTCGCACCAAGCTCATCGCGGCCTTTATTGGGTTCTCGTTGATTCCGACGCTGCTCCTGGCAATCGTCGCGAGTGGGCTGGTCAACAAGGCGGTCGATGTCTGGTTCAGCGAGCATATCGAAAAAGTGATGAAAGATTCGTACGAGGTGGCTCGCATGCAGCATGCGGGGCATGTCGCGCTCGCGGTGAACAGCGCACGGGCAATTTCTCAAGAACTGTTTCGCGAAGACCTGTTGACGCCCGTCCAGCGGGATCTCTTGATCGCCGCGATGGCTCGGAAACGTATGGAATACGGCGTTGCCGGGATCGAAGTGTTTTCGAACAAGATGGAGACCCTCACTAAGGCCCTGGATAGTGACCTTCCCTCCGGGGTGTTGGATCTGCCGATTAGTCAGCTGGTCTTACAAGTCATTAACGGCAAGCAGGAGTTTACCTCTGTCCAGGAGGCCCAGACGGGACGGTTAGTGCGCGCCGCCATCCCAGTGGCCTCTGGAAGCCGGCGAGGCGAGATTGAGGGGGTCGTGGTCGTGGAAACCTACGTCCCTGAATCCCTGTTGACCAAGATGGAGGGGATTGGCCGTCAATACACGGCATACAAGCAGATCAAGGCGATGAAAAACCCGATTAAAGCCGGGGCCTACCTGTTTGTGGCTGTCGTGGCGGTATTAATTCTCTTCAGTGCGACGTGGTTTGGATTTTATGTGGCGCGCGGTATCACTGTTCCGATTCAACGGTTGGCGGAAGCGACCGAAGCCGTCGCCCAGGGCGACCTATCGGTACAGGTCGATGCCAGGGCAACTGATGAAATCGGCACGCTGATCGAGTCGTTCAATCGGATGACGCAGGATCTGCAGGGGAGCAAGTCGAAGCTTGAGGAAGCCAACCTGACTCTGCGGAACACCAATGTCGAGTTGGATCGCCGCCGTGCCTATATCGAAACGGTCGTTGATACGATCGCCGCTGGCCTGCTCTCGATCGATCGGAGCGGGATGATCACCACCTTCAATCCATCGGCTGAGCGTATTCTTGGGTTGGCTGCCGACCGGTTCAAAGGACGGCTGGCCAATGAGGCGTTCAAGGAGTTCGGTCTCGACTCGTTCCAGACCGCCTATGACCGTATGCTGGCCGATGAGCGAGACGATTTGGACTTGGAAGGGCAGTTGGATATCCAAGGGAAGCTGATCACGATTGGGTTGAAAGGTTCCCGCATGCGGGATGAGGCGAATAAGGATTTGGGGTTTGTGTTGGTCTTTGAAGATCTGACGGAGTTGATCAAGGCGCAGAAAGTGGCCGCGTGGCAGGAAGTCGCGAAGCGCGTTGCCCATGAAATCAAGAATCCACTGACTCCGATTCAACTATCGGCGCAGCGATTACGCAAGAAGTTCTTCGAGAAGTCCCCTGACCTGGATCGCGTGTTCGACGACGCCACGAATGTCATCATCAACGAAGTTGGGAGTCTGAAACAGATGCTGGACGAATTTTCAAAATTCGCCCGTCTGCCTGTTCCGCAAATGACGCGACAATCCCTGCACGACGTGGTACGGGAAGTGATCACACTCTATCGCGAGGCACAGAAGGATATAGAGCTTATTGTGGAACTGGATGAGGATCTGCCGGCGATCAATTTCGATCGGGAACAACTGAGACGTGTGTTCGTCAATCTCTTCGACAACGCGGTTCAAGCGATGAATCAAAAAGGGCGGCTGTGGGTCGGGACGAAGTATGATACGAAACGCCGTCGTGCGGTCGTCGCCGTGGCGGATGAGGGGCCAGGGATCACGCCAGAGGATCAGGAACGGTTGTTTGTCCCGTATTTCACCAGGAAGAAGACCGGAACCGGATTGGGGTTGGCGATCGTCCGCCGGATTATCACGGACCATGATGGACAGATCCAAGTTGGGAACCATCACCCGAAGGGCGCCGTATTTACATTCGATTTGCCGGTGTAGGGTAGACCGGTGAGACGTACGCGGTAAGGAGAGGGGGAGTATGTCGGCATCGATTCTAGTGGTGGACGACGAAGAGGCGATTCGCATGTCCCTGCGAAGCATCCTCGAAGATGAAGGGTATGAGGTGTCAGTAGCCGCCAATGGGATCGAGGCGTTGAAAATCTATGGGACCGATCCACCGGATCTCATGATTCTGGACATCTGGATGCCGGAAATGGACGGACTGGAGACGTTACGTCGTGTCAAAGAATTTGTGCCTACGACTCAGATCATGATGATTTCCGGGCATGGGTCCATCGAAACGGCCGTGAAAGCCATCAAGCTGGGTGCGTACGACTACATCGAGAAGCCGTTGTCGCTGGAGAATGTCACGTTCCGTGTGAAGCAAGCGTTGGAGCAGTTTCGATTGGCGCAAGAGAACCGGTCGTTGCGGACCAAGGTTCAGCAAAAGTTCGAATTGGTCGGACAGTCTCCGGCCATGCTGCGGCTACGGACGCTCATCGAAACGGCAGGCCCCACGAACAGTCGGGTATTGATCGGAGGCGAGAACGGAACAGGGAAGGAGTTGGTCGCTCGAGCCATTCATATGCACAGCACCCGATCGGATCATCCGTTCGTGGCCGTCAATTGTGCCGCCATCCCTGAGACATTGATTGAGAGCGAATTGTTCGGTCACGAAAAAGGTTCTTTCACCGGAGCCACATCCATGAAGCGCGGTCAGTTCGAGCAGGCCGATGGGGGCACGCTGTTTCTGGATGAAATCGGCGACATGAGCCTCAGTACGCAGGCAAAAGTGTTGCGGGCGTTACAGGAACAGCAGTTCACGCGAGTCGGCGGGACCAAATTGATGAAGGTCGATGTGCGGGTGCTGGCGGCTTCGAATAAGGAATTGGAAAAAGAAATCGGCAAGGGACACTTTCGGGAGGATTTGTACTACCGTCTCAATGTGGTGCCGATTGTCGTGCCTCCACTGCGGGAGCGGCGAGAAGATATTCCGGCTCTTGTGCGGCATTTCATGAAGACGCATGTCGAAGAGCAAGGATTGCGAATGAAGGAAGTCTCGCCGGAGGCGATGGCCGTATTTCAGCAATACGAATGGCCTGGGAACATCCGGGAATTGAGGAATTTGATCGAGCGGCTCATGATCATGGTGCCGGGATTTGTGATCGACGCCTCGCAGGCTACCTTATCGCTACAGGGACGAACCGTCGGGGTGGTATCGGTGGGCAATCACACGGCCAATCCACTTCTCAGTAAATCCTATGACTCCTTGCGAGATGCTCGGAATGCGTTCGAGAGGGAATACATCAGCCGTAAACTTCGGGAACACCATTGGAATATTTCACGGACCGCGGACGATCTCAAGATCGAGCGAAGTCATCTTCACCGGAAGATTAAATTGCTCGATGTGGAGATGCGTCCGGAAAGCTAAGGATCGCAGCGGCAGGATCAGCGCCCGGCGCATGCGGAGCAGACGAGATCCTGAAACTTCGTCTGGGGGTGGCTCTGTACATACTCGTTGAGAGCGGTGTCGGACATATGCGCGGGATGAGATTTCTTGCACGATGGGCATACAGGGATCAATTGCTGTAATGTCGCCATGTCGCGCAGGGTACGATCGAGCTCGCTGATGACTTTTGTCAGTTCCTGTTCCCAGTGATTTCGTTCCTCTGTTTCCTGTTTGAGCTTGAGCGTAGCTTTGACTCTCGCCAAGAGTTCCACCCGTTCCACTGGTTTTCTGATATAGTCTGTCGCCCCGGCGTCGAAGGCGGCTTGTAAGAAGTCCCTTTGGTCCCGAGCCGTCACGATGATAATCGGAATCCCCACAAACGCGTCGATGGCTTTGATGCGACGGCAAGCCTCGACTCCGTCCATGTCCGGCATCTTGATATCCATCAAAATAAGATCCGTCTTGACGCCGTTTGCGCCTTCATGATCGTAGTCCAAGTGCATGAAGACATCACGAGCGGAGGAGACAGTGACCAAATCCCGATACCCCGCGGTCTTCAAGATGTGATGGAGTAACAGACGTTCATCGGGAGAGTCGTCAACGATTAAAATAGCCACCAACCCCTCCTTGGTCGGTTTGTTCGCCGGAAGAGTGCAGACATGTGACAAGCCTAGTATAGGGCGTATTCCAAGAGCGGCAAGAAAAAAACAGAAGGCGGGGTAGATGGAGTCGTGTCGGGTGGCTTCAGACAGCCGCGTTGACCTCTGTTGGACCCTCCGCTAAGATGCGCCCCGAACATATGTAAGGCTGAGTTTCAGCCTCATCACAACCGTAGCTTTTCGGGATATCTATTCATGACGACCTATCGTGATGCTGGTGTGGATATCGATGCAGGCGATGAGTTTGTCGATCGCATCAAGCCGTTTGTTCGATCGACGTTTCGCCCTGAAGTTCTGACCGACCTCGGGGGCTTTGGCGGCCTCTTTGGTTTTCAAGCGGGGAAATATAAGGAACCGGTGCTCGTATCCGGAACCGATGGGGTCGGGACTAAACTGAAGATCGCCTTCATGATGGACAAACACGATACCGTCGGAATTGATTTGGTGGCGATGTGTGTCAATGACATCGCAGTGAGCGGGGCGGAGCCGCTATTTTTTCTCGACTATTTCGCTACCGGGAAGTTATCCGTTTCAAAGGCTCAGGAAGTGGTAGCCGGTATCGCCGACGGCTGTCGTCAAGCCGGATGTGCGCTGATCGGAGGTGAAACCGCAGAAATGCCGTCATTCTATCCTGATGGGGAGTACGATCTGGCCGGTTTTGCCGTCGGCGCTGTCGATCGCCCCAAGATGATCGATGGTCGGCACATTGTGCCCGGGGATGCAGTCATCGGATTGGCTTCATCGGGACTTCATAGCAACGGCTACTCACTGGCCCGGCGGGTGCTGTTTGAGCAAGCCAAGTTGACAGTTGCCAGCCGTCTCTCCGAGCTTGAGGGGGCCATCGGTGAGGTGCTCCTGACACCCACCAGAATTTATGCGAAGCAGATTTTAGCGTTAGTCGAGGAGTTTCCGATCAAAGGCATCGCCCACATTACCGGAGGGGGCATTACGGGGAATTTGCCACGCGTGTTTCCGAAGGGCGTGCGGGCGAAGATTGCTCGGACGGCCTGGTCGGCACCGCCGATCTTTGGGGTGATGAGCCGGTTGGGACAGGTCGATCGTGAGGAGATGTATCGGGTGTTCAACATGGGTATTGGATTGATTCTCGTGGTCCCACCTGATTCCGTGTCCGGAGTACTGGCTCGCGCTGCGGCGCTGGGAGACCAAGGCTGGCAGATCGGCGAAATCGTTTCCTCCATCGGGGAGGAGCCGGAGGTCGAGTATGTCGATTAGCCGAACGACTCCGTTACGGGTGGCGGTGCTGGCATCCGGACGAGGTTCAAATCTACAGTCCATCATCGATGCGATCGAAGCAGGGCAAGTTCAAGCTCAGATTGTTGCCGTCATCAGCAATAAGAAGGACGCGGTTGCATTGGAGCGGGCGCGGAAGCACGGGATTAAAGATCTCTTCGTCGATCCCAAACCTTTTACTGGTCGGCCGGACAGTCGTGAAGCCTACGACCGATCACTGCTGGAAGTACTTCAGCAACATAATGTCGAACTTGTCTTACTCGCAGGGTACATGAAAATCGTCACGGCAGTGCTGGTGAATGCCTATGCCAATCACATGATGAATATCCATCCCTCCCTCCTGCCGTCATTTCCTGGATTGGATGTGCAAAAGAAGGCGATCGATTGGGGTTGCAAATTGACGGGCTGTACTGTGCATTTCGTGACAGAAGGTGTGGATGAAGGTCCGATCATCATCCAAGCTGCTGTGCCCATCTTGGACGACGATACGCCAGAAACTCTCGCTGCCAGAATCCTCGTGCAGGAACACAAAGTCTATCCTCGCGCCGTGCAGCTCTTCGCCGAAGGCCGATTACGAGTTGACGGCCGTCTAGTCTTTATCGATGACGCCAAGCCGGACGGAGAGGCGATCATCAGTCCCACATAACGGGTCTCACATTACCGTTATCCTTCATGGCGTAGGTAACTTACTAGTGCTTGCACCGTGAGCGGCGCATTTCCCTCTGATCGATTGTTCACCAGCACATAGGCCTGTCGGTTTTCTCCCACAGCCTGCCTGATAAGGGTGACGGTTTCCTTTCGCATCTGAGGCAACACTTGCACGATCTTGTTGTAGGGGGCTGCTCGTTTCTTGGCTGCTTCGTAGCTCATGTTCAGTGGCGTGAGTAGGCGGATCACGATAAACGGGGCTGTGAAACGTTCTTCCATCCGTGTGTGTTGTTGCAGCAACGGTGGCATGTAGGACCAGTGGTTGTAGACGTGCGCCACACTGTGGCTCTCTAAGACCTTCCGATAGTCCGGCCCGAGCAAGCCGGCATTGCGGATCTCGACCGCATAGTGAAAGTCCTGTGGGATTTCTCTGAAAAATTGATCAAGTCTCGCGCAGAACTCCTCGCTGGTCAGGCCGTGCCTCTGAAACTCAAAAATGAACGGCCCCATGTGCGGCTCGAATTTGGCTTCACGGTATGGCGCCAGAACCAGATCATTGAACAGCCTTGCGTCGAGAAAGCGAGGATTCGGTTGTCCGGCCTTGGGACCGTAACGAACGTGATTCGCAAAACGTGGAATGGTAATTTCTTCCCAGACCTTGAAACACATCTCGAAGTCTTCTGGAATCTGCTTGAGATAGTGGCCAAGCTGGTTCGTCGTGGGTGGGCGATAGAAGGTGGAATCGTTGCCGACCGTCAGAAAGAGCGGTTCGCCGGTATGGAGATACTGGCAATATTCGCCTAAACATTCACGTGCAAAGGTGGTTTTCGCGTACGGCCGCTGATAAATCTGTCCTTGCCAGCCTTCATAGGCCCACGTTGAAGTGCCGAAGCGAATCAGAGGAGAGAGGGACATGGGGGTAGCATTGTACAGATAACTATCGTGAGGAGGAATACTGGCTCCGAAGGGAGGTGAGGGCAATTGCTGCTTTGCCAGATGAGGCAGAATGCGAACGGGGTACTTTACGAGACAGTCTATAGGCGATGGTTATACGCACGCGATCATGACGGTAAGCCCATGAAGAGTACGCATCATGCGCAGGACGTTCAAGAGAAACATACTGGCGGTATTTATACGTTGGCAAAGTTATGATACAGCCACGAGTAACCAGCGGTACGCACGAAGTGCGGTTTGGTGGAGGGCAGGG
>JAOUHD010000053.1 GCA_029865345.1 Nitrospira sp. | reverse complement strand
GGACACACGCCCGATCGCGTGTATTGGGGAAACCGGCCCACACAGCCTGCCGCTGCGTAGGCCTCAACTGCCAGGCACCACTTATGAACTGGCAAAGACTGTCCAACTAACCGGAGCCACCTCTTACATCAATAAAGGTCCATTCAGATAATATAATAAGCCGAGATAAATAGTTAAAGTATAACTTTATAAGCATGGGCTCGTAAACAGCATCAGCGGCCAGGGTAGCGAGAAAATTGAAAGGTCATGTGTGCGTAACGGGAGATTCTGCGGGGCTTCCAAAATCTCCTGCGCGATTGACCTCCGAACCACGATCCGCTATGAAGTAGGGATGACCGATGTGAGAGATTCGAGTGGTGGACTGGCGACTGGCGAAGAGTTTAAAGTTTACATAATATATCTTATCAGACTATGACATTTGAGCTGCTTGGCCGCGTACATAAAGAGCTTTCAATTACCGGACATGCGTTCTACGAAACGATTCTCTCGATTTCCGAACTCGTGAATCGAAAGGTTCAGATTATTCGGCTCCATTGGCAGGCGTCTACCTTGCTTCAGCGTATTGACGATGTTACGGCTGAGGTCGGTCAACAAATCGTTGTGCAGGTCTCTGATCGACTTCAGGACCAGAGTCACCCCGATTCAGTCGTCGGCGTGATCGATCAGACGCTTGCCGATGCTATCTCTCGTGTCCAAGAGTTGAAGCAAACGTTGATCGGGGTTGATGCCGAGATTCGCGAGCTCAAAATCGAGACGGTCCATCAGAATTTGCTCTCTCTTCAACAGGATTTGGCACTTCGTTCAGGAGGTATCGAGCGGCTGACCGTCGTTCGAGGGGCGGCCGCGGCGGGACAGCCGCTCAGCGCGCTTCCACAGGGTTCCTCCACTTCCGTGGCCGCTGTTTTGCGGGGGCCTTTTCTATTGGCTCCGACCCACGATCTTCAGTTCCGACCGGGTGACATCGTGGTGTTGGTTGGTGCGCAAACAGAACTCGATCAACTTGTCTCATGGTTTGCCGGCCAGCGTTCCTTCACCGCGTCGTTCACGAGAGTCGGTGTAGAGGAGTAGGCACATCGACAGAGATCAGGTACAATATCGCCCAATGCTAGCCCGCGCAGTCCCATCAGTACGTGTGCTGTTCCATTGCATCTCTCCCCTTCTTTTAGCTGTCCTCGGATGTGGCGTGGCTGAGGCCTTATCGCCTGACTCACCCGGCATTCGCATGCTCGAAGAGATTCAAGCCGTCATTACCGAACTCGCGGAGCAGGCCAAGCCTTCCGTCGTCAATCTGTTTCCCATCACCAGCACAAGTCGGCTTCGTGAAGGACCCGGTGAACGTACGCCGAATGCTTCAGGCTCCGGCTCAGGCCTGATCGTCGACAGTGACGGCCATATCGTGACCAACAATCATGTGATTGGTGACGCTAATGAGGTCGAAGTGCGGTTTTCTGATAAGACGAAGCTCATCGCTCATGTGGTTGGCAAAGATCCTGACACCGATTTAGCGGTGATCAAAGTGACCACCGATCGACCCCTGCCCAGTGCACGATTTGGTGATTCCGCCGGCGTCAAGGTCGGCCAATGGGTGCTGGCCGTCGGAAATCCATTCGGACTGGACCGGACCGTGACGCTTGGGGTGGTCAGCGGCATCGGTCGAGAAAATATTAACCTCTCACGGTACGAAAACTTTATCCAGACCGATGCCTCGATCAACCCTGGAAATTCTGGGGGCCCGCTCTTTAACCTACGCGGTGAGGTGATCGGCATCAATACAGCGATCATTAATTTCGCGCAAGGCATTGGATTCGCCATTCCCTCGAATATGGCCAAGCAGGTCATCGAACAGTTACTGGCAAAGGGCAAGGTCGTACGGGGCTGGCTCGGCGTTGGGATTCAACCGTTGACGGCTGAGTTGGCGAAAAAATTCGGAGTCACCGAAGGCGAAGGGGTACTCGTGAACGAAGTCTTCGAAAAAGACCCCGCAGCCTTGGCCGGGATCAAGCCGGGTGATGTTATCGTCCGGATCGACGGCGCCGTTGTTGATTCACCAAATAAGCTGTCTCGTCTGATCGCGACGCTGATTCCGGGCACGACCTCAAAGATTGAAGTCGTCCGGGATCTGAAACGCTTGACGATGGATGTTCCTCTCACCGAGCGGCGTGATGCAGCTGTCATCGCATCGCTTCCTCAACAAGAGGAGAAGTTAGAGGTGAAACTTGGCCTTGACCTCCAAGACCTGACGTCCGCCCTGGCGGAGAGGTTCAAGCTTCGTGAATCGAAGGGTGTGCTCATCGCAAAGGTTGAACCCAACAGCCGTGCTCAAGCCGAAGGCCTCCGCGAAGGTGACCTTATCAAAGAAGTCAACCGTCTGGAAGTGTCTTCTGTAGCAGAATTTATGTCAGCCATTGCACGGTCCAGGCGTGGCGATACCCTGTTGCTTCGCGTGCTTCGGGAAAGCCGCGCATTTTATGTCGTGCTCAAAGCCTTCGACTGACGGTCTCAATGGGCCGTGGCGGCGTGTCCTTCTGCCTTCTGTCGCTCGATGACCTTTGCAGCCAACTCTCTTGGTACTTCATCATACTGGGCGAAATCCATGACATAGCTGCCTCGACCCCCCGTCATGGCGTTGAGGGACGTCGCATAGCGAAGCAGCTCAGCTAGCGGAACCAACGCTTTGATCTGTTCGGCATGGTCTTGCGCGTTGACAGCCACAATACGACCTCGTCGGGCATTCAGGTCCCCCATGACGGCTCCGACCGCGTCGGTCGGTGTGTCGATTTCGACCGTCATGACCGGCTCCAGTAACACGGGATGCGCGGCCTCTATCGCTTTCTTAAATGCCATTGATCCCGCGATTTTGAACGACATCTCGGACGAATCCACTGCATGATAGGATCCGTCATAGACGGCCACCTGCACATCGACGACTGGGAACCCGCTCAATGGTCCCTCATGCATGGCATCGAGGACTCCTTTTTCCACGGCAGGAATGAAATTTCGAGGAATCGCTCCTCCGACCACGCGATTCTCAAACGCGTACCCGTGGCCGCGCGGGAGCGGCGCCACTTCAAGCCAACAATCGCCGTATTGCCCATGCCCGCCGGTTTGTTTCTTATACTTGCCCTGTGCCTGTGATTTCGTCTTGAGCGTTTCTCGGTACGGGACTTTCGGCGTGTGCAGTATGACATCGCCTCCAAACTTTCGATGGAGCTTTTCGAGGGCCAAATCGATGTGGAATTGCCCCATGCCGCTGAGCACCATCTCCTTGGTTTCGGCATTGCGCGCGAATTCCAGGGTGGGGTCCTCTTCGATAAGTTTGTGAAGCCCAAGGCTGACCTTATCGATGTCCGTCTTGGACTTGGCGTCAATCGCGAACGACAAGATCGGCTTTGGTAGGCTCAGTATGGGGTAACAGATGGGAGCAGTCTCTTGACACAGCGTGTCACCGGTATGCGTGTCCTTGAGCTTCCCGATCGCCACGATCTCTCCCGCTCGTGCGGAGTCGACGGCCACATGACGTTTGCCCAACACCTTGTAGAAATGGCCGAGCTTCTCCCGTACATGTTTGGAAGCATTCAACACCGTGGCATCGGCATGGATGGTTCCGGACAAGACACGGCAATAGGACAGTCGACCGACGAATGGGTCGATGATGGTCTTGAAGACATAGGCGGAAAACGGTTCCTGCAGACTCCCCTTCCGCTCACAGCCTTCGTGAGTCTCTGGGTGAATGCCGTGCCATGGATGGGCCGCACCACGTTCGGAGGGTGACGGCAATAAGGCGACTATCGCATCCAGCAAGGACCAGACTCCGACATTATGCGTGGCGGATCCGCCATAGATGGGAAGGAATTGTTTCGTCTGGATGTCGCGTCGGAGTCCTTGCAGAAGGTCTTCTTGGCTCAACTCTCCCTGGGTCAAGTAGGTCTCCAACAAGGTTTCCCCGCTTTCCGCGACCGCCTCCACGAGTTGCTGGCGCGCTCTATTCAGCATGCCCTCTAGGGGGAGGGGAACTAATAGATGTTCGACTGTGGCGGAACTCGGTCCGGATCGCACCAGCCTCTCATGTCGTAGATCAACTACACCGTCTAAGATCATGCCAGGATTGAGCAGTACCGTCATAGGGAGTGGAACACAATCGAGCTGTTTGCGACAGATATCTAAAGTCTTCTCAAACGATGCGTCTTCCTTGTCAAGTCCATTGACGAACACCAGACAAGGAAGGTCCAATTCTTTGATCCTTGTCCAGAGCCGTGCCAGCTCTGTTCTTACCCCCATGGTTCCGCTCAGAATCAGAATGACCGCATCGGCGGCCTGCAGGGCAGTGAGCGATTCACCAAGAAGATCGAGTGCACCGGGAGGGTCAATCAGGTTGATGTTGGTGTGATTCCACGTGAACTGAAGGAGGCTGGTACTTGTCGATGTGCGATGCCGAAGTTCTTCGGGCTCAAAATCAGAAACGGTAGTCCCGTGCATCACGGACCCGAGCATGGGGATTGCGCCAGCAACATACAGCATAGCCTCACTGAGAGAGGTCTTACCGGCACCGGCGCTGGATACGATGGCCACGTTTCTGGTGGGCTCGAGACGGGTTGTGTCCATAGCCTGCCCTCCTTGTTGAGTATGGGGTTAGACTTTTCGTGTCCTCACATTCCTTGGGCTGGTGTTTTTGGTCAGACATCATCTCAGGGGTCTTTGTACTCATTCCGCTGCTCTGTCAGCCATCCCTCATCGGCAAAACTCACATATCGATCATCTCCGATGATCACGTGGTCTAATACACGGATCCCCAATAGGGTACCAGCAGTTGCCAGTCGATCGGTCAATCGCCGATCCTCAGGGCTTGGAGTTGGATCTCCGCTGGGATGATTGTGAAGAAAAATGACGGCGGCTGCCGATTCACGCACGGCGAGGGCAAAGACCTCACGTGGATGCACGATGCTGAGTGTGAGACTTCCTTCTGAGACCGTGGTCTCTTTGATCACGATATTTTTTGCGTCGAGCAGCACGACCTTAAAGAGTTCGTGTTTCACATCGCGGAGCGCAGGGTGAAAATGTTTGAACAGATCCGAGCTTGAGGAAATACGAGTGCCAGAGGACAGTGGGGCCGCCAGCGACCGTCTCCCTAAGGCCAATGCGGCTTTGAGTTGGGCGGCTTTGGCGGGACCGACGCCAGGGATGGTGCAGAGTTCTTCAATGCCACAGGCCGCCAATCCTCCCAGTCCACCGATTCGGTCGAGGAGTTCGATGGCCACTTGCACAGCGGATGAATCGCGGCGGCCAGTTCTCAGGAGGATGGCGAGAAGATGGGCATCGGATAACGCTTCGGGCCCCTTGGCAAGAAGACGTTCACGGGGACGTTCGGTCTTTGGCCAGTGCGCAATGCCCTTTCTCGGTTCCTTGCTTGCCACGAAGACCTCAGGTGACAAAAAAATGACGACCTGGACTCTTTTGTACCGCCAAATAAGGCGAAATTACCCGTCTACGGGAAATACGTAGTTCATAACCAATTGAAATTATTAAACGTGATAAATTGGTGCAGCTCTTGCTTAAGTTTGCCACCAGCTGTGAACGTCGCCACCTTGGGAGGGATCCATGGAATGTCCAAAGTGCAAAGGGATGATGATGTTAGAGCGGTTCTCCGATTTTTTTCTCGTATTCTATGCATGGAAATGCATTAATTGTGGAGCCATTATTGACCGCACCATCTCCAACAACCGTAGAAAAAGTCTGGCTGCCCGCGCCCCTCAGACCGTCGCGGCTCGGTAAATTATAGCGTTTCGTACTCGGGGTCTGGTCCACATGAGGGCCTACGTGGACTTCATGACGGTCCTCTCGTCCTTGACGTACCAACAAGCTCAATGAGCACATTATAGTATAGTCTTCTGAAAGAAGACGGTCAAAAGAGTATTAAGTGCTCCTCCCCGACTCAGTTGTGACCCAAATGGTCTCCCTTCCATTCCGCATTTCTTGACCCCTGTAAAAACGCTATGTTAGATTCTCATATTTAGTAGACGATGTTTCTGGTATGCGTGTAATCGCTGGTATCCACCGAGGTCGTCGACTCTACGGGCCGCGAACACGTGCTCTTCGCCCAACCTCTGACCGGGTTCGAGAGGCCCTGTTTTCAATTCTCGGTAATCGGCTGAAGAATGGCCGCTTTTTGGACCTCTACGCCGGGACTGGAGCCGTGGGGATCGAAGCCGTCAGCCGTGGCATAGAACACGTGACCTCCGTCGAGTCGAACCGTGATGCATTAAGACTACTACACCAAAACCTGGAGATGTGTCACATCGGTGAGGAAATAGCCGTGCGGAGTCAGACTGTTCAACAGTTTCTCAGCTATCCCAATCAGTGGAACGGTCCCTATGATATTGTCTTCGCCGACCCACCCTATGCGGAGGCATCCGAGCTGCCATCATTATTGGCTGAGTCTCGGACTTACGATCTGTTTGCCATGGATTCCTGGCTAGTCATCGAACATGCTGCGAAAACCGACTTACCCATGTCGTTGGGATGCACCCAGTTTTTGCGCCGGTATCGCTATGGTGATACCGCCTTATCCCTCTATTTCCGTTCCTCTACTGTACTGGCATGAAAATCGGCATCTATCCAGGCACGTTTGATCCCATTACACATGGCCACGCTGACATCATCACCCGAAGCCTCCGCGTATTTGACAAGGTGGTCGTGGCTGTTGCTCCAAATCCGTCGAAACATCCGCTCTTCAATTTGGCTGAACGCCTTGATATGGTGCAGCTGGTCATGAAGGATGTCGGACAGATTGAGGTGACACCGTTCGATGGGTTGCTCGTCAACTATGTTGAGCGTTCAGGCGCCCATGCAATCATCCGTGGCTTGCGCGCCATTTCAGACTTTGAGCATGAGTTTCAGATGGCGCTCATTAACCGAAAACTTGCGAAGACGGTAGAGACCGTATTCTTGATGCCGAGCGAAGAATACTCTTACTTATCTTCGACGATCATCAAAGATGTGGCACAGCACGGGGGCAATTTGAGCGATTTTGTTCATCCAGAAGTCGCCCGACGCCTTCAAGCTCGTATCCGGAGTCTCAAATCATGAAATTGGCAGCACGTGTCAGTCGTATTGCGCCCTCTCCGACGTTGGCCATGGCTGCAACTGCCAAGGCCATGGCCGCGCAAGGACTCGATGTCATCGACTTTTCAGCCGGAGAACCTGATTTCGACACGCCGGAGCCGGTAAAGGCCGCGGCAGAAGCAGCCATACGCGAGGGGTTTACGAAATATACGCCTTCGTCCGGGATCGATGAGTTGCGGGGAGCGATTGCCGACAAGCTCCAAGCTGAACTTGGGCTCCGATATGAGAAGTCCCAAATCCTTGTCTCCTGCGGGGCAAAGCACTCGCTCTATAATTTGGCGGAGGCCTTGCTCGAAGCGGGCGACGAGATCATCATTCCGATCCCCTACTGGGTTTCTTATGCAGATCAGGCGCTTCTCAACGATGCGACGCCGGTTCTGTTACCGACCAAAGAAGAGGACGGATACGCAGTTCATGCTCCAGAGTTGGAACGACTCATTACGCCGAGAACCAAAGCCATCATTGTGAACAGCCCATGCAACCCTACTGGGGCAACGTATGATCGGGTGACGCTGGAACAGATTGCCTCAGTAGCGGTCCGGCATGACCTTCTGGTGATATCTGATGAGATTTATGAAAAGGTGCTCTACGATGGGGCGACGCACATCAGCATTGCCTCGTTGGGATCAGAGATCGCAGCACGCACCGTCATTATCAATGGCGTCTCAAAGTCTTACGCCATGACAGGGTGGCGAATCGGGTACGCAGCTGGTCCCAAGGATCTGTTGACCGCGATGGCCAATATTCAGAGCCAGAGCACGTCGAATCCTTGCTCCATCTCGCAGAAGGCCGCCGTTGCTGCATTGCGCCTTGGGGAGCCCTTCACACGCATAATGGTGGAAGAGTTTTCCCGCCGTCGAACTGCCATCGTGGAAGGGTTGAACCAGATTCCCGGTGTGTCATGCCGAATGCCGAGTGGGGCCTTCTATGCCTTCCCTAACGTGAAAGACTTGTTGGGGAAACGTGGACCTTCGGGAGTGCTGAAGACCCCTAATGACCTGGCGCAGTATCTCTTGCATGACGCGCGAATCGCGGTCGTTCCAGGTGAGCCTTTTGGAAGTCTGGAGCATCTCCGGCTCTCCTATGCCACCAGCATGACAAATATCACCAGAGGACTTGAGCGAATGGGGCAGGCGTTCGCGAAGTTGGCGTAAGGGCGATACGGTCGCTGCAACGATAAGAGGGAGGAAAACGGTGCCGATTTATGAATATCAGTGTGACGGCTGTTCGTATCGTTTTGAAGTGAAGCAGAGCATCAAAGACGATCCGCTCTCGACATGTGAACGGTGTGGGAAAGCGATCAGACGGCTGATTTCATCGCCTGGGATTATGTTTAAGGGGAGTGGCTGGTACGTCACCGACTACTCCGACAAACTCAAACCTCCATCCAGCACGGGTAGCGAAACCGGTGGAACAAGTTCAGGAGAAAAGAGTTCCGGAGAAAAGAATGCTGGAGAAAAGAAGGAGCCGGCCGCAGCTGCTCCATCAAGCTCTACCCCTTCTTCTTCTACAGTGACGTCGACTGCGGCATCGAGTAGTTCATCAACGTCTACACCGAGTACGACGACGCCCTCCTCTTCAAAATAGGCTCGTGGGCCGATTATCGCACACCGATTGTCTTGGGAGCCTGGTGTTTGCCTGTTGGCGTCTTCGGGGTGCTTTTAGCAGGTAGTTTGGTCCCGGTCCTTCCGGTTGGTTTTGCCTGACTTTTATGAGGCGGTGTCTTCGGAGCCATCGCTTTCAATGCCCTCGCGCGGGTCGCATCCAGTTGATTTTGGAGGCTGGTGATCATGCCGGTTTTTTCCCGGCTGATGCGGCTCACTTCATCAAACTGCCCCTGCAGCTCTTGTTTGCTCTGAGATAGGTCGGTGATATGGGCCTGAAGCTGAGTCTTTTCCATGGTCAAGGTTTGGACCTCAGACCGCAATTGTTCGATCTCAGCCTGTAAGGCTGGCGGCCAATAGTCACACCCCACAAGACCAAGTGCGAAGCCGAAACCAACGACCGTACTGAGTACCCGCATCACGTGGCGTGTCATGGCCATTCCCCTTTCATCAGACATAATCTATCATTACTAGGTGCTGGTGTAGACATGTTGAGTCCCTCGCATGTTCAGCACTGACCGCTGTGGGAAGATATTGTAACAGATCGCACGACTCGGCCAAGAAGAAGATCGGCCCTGGGTGTTCGGATCTAGATCTACTTTGTTAGGCAGATCCAGGTAGCTCTACGTCAGTAACGCGAAGGTGTGCTCGGGGTGAGTCGACGTCTTTGCTGAATGTGTTATTTGAGGAGAGTGCCTGTCCCGGTTTATGTCTTCAGAGCACGGCGTGCGATGTCCGTTCGGAAGTGACAACCCTTAAATGAGATCGTCTTTACGACTCGATAGGCCTCGCCTTGTGCCTCCAATAACGTTCGCCCTCGACCGAGTACGCCGAGGACGCGACCGCCTGCTGTCACGATCTCCTCTCCCCTCTGGACTGTTCCTGCATGAAAGACCATGGAGGAGTCCGATAAGGTTGTCACCGTGGGGAGTCCAGAGAGCGGTATTCCCTGCTGATAGGTACCAGGGTAGCCTCCCGATGCCATGACCACGCAGACCGTCGTGTCCGAGTACCATTCAACAGGAAGTTGGTCAAGTCGATGTTCTATCACCGCTTCAAGAACATCGACGAAGTCATTCTTCAACAAGGGCAACACGACTTGAGTTTCTGGATCACCCATACGAGCGTTAAATTCGAGTACATATGGTGTTCCGTCCATCATCATGAGTCCGGCATACAGCACGCCTTGAAACGGCGAACCAAGCCGCGCCATGGCATCTACCATCGGCTGCAAGACTTCCCGACGGACTTGATCTTGGATCTCGATCGTTCCCAGTGGGGCCGGGCAATAGGCGCCCATCCCACCGGTATTCAAGCCGGTGTCTTCATTGCCAACCCGTTTATGATCCTGCGCTGGTGGCATCGGCACCACGGTCTTGCCATCGGTAAATGCCATGATTGTCAGTTCCTCGCCGTCAAGAAACTGCTCGATCAGCACCTGTTTGCCGGCTTGGCCGAACACGGCCTTCTCCATTGAATCAATGATTGCCTGTTTTGCCTGGTTTTGACTAGTCGCAATGATGACGCCTTTTCCTTGAGCTAGCCCATCTGCTTTAATTACGACCGGTAACGTCTGCTGCTCAATATAGGCGAGTGCATCCTTGATCTTTTCGAAACTCTTGGCATGGGCCGTCCGGATCTTGGCTTGTGCCATGACTTCCTTCGAGAACACCTTACTAGCTTCCAAGCGGGCGGCGTTCCTGGTTGGTCCAAACACTTTGAGCCGAGCTTTGCGGAATTCGTCCACGATGCCCAGCGCGAGCGGCGCTTCGGGCCCGATCACTGTCACATCAATCTTTTCTTGGAGCGCGAAGTTCTTCAGGCCGGCAATATCGTCCGATTTAATCGGGATGCAGTTCGCCAATGATGCGATCCCCGCATTACCGGGAGCACAGTACAAAACTGGCTGGCGTGGACTCTGCGCGAGTTTCCACACCATCGCATGCTCACGTCCCCCACTGCCGACAACGAGAATTTTCATGTCAGGTCCTCAGTGACGAGTTAGGAGGGAAGACGGTGCGGGTAGATAATCGTGACAACAGGCGACGAGTCAACTACTCACCCATCACGGCTCACGATCGTTATCAATGCCTAAAATGCCGCATTCCGGTGAGAATCATCGCCATTCCATGTTCATCCGCGGCTTTGACGACTTCCGGATCTCGGATCGATCCGCCTGGTTGAATGACGGCTGTGATCCCGACTTCGGCGGCAGCATCGAGGCCATCACGGAACGGAAAGAACGCGTCGGAGGCCATGACACAGCCTTTGACAGGCATTTGCGCTTTCATAGCCGCCAATTTCACGGAATCCACACGACTCATCTGTCCTGCCCCGATGCCGACGGTCTGGCCCGGTTTGGCATAGATGATGGCGTTTGACTTGACGTGTTTGCAGACTTTCCATGCAAACGCACACGCGGCATATTCTTCGTCCGTCGGTTTACGAATAGTCGGTACGGCAAGGGTCCGAAGATCCGGCAAAACGCCGAGATCCCGATCCTGCACGATAAGCCCGCCGACAAGTTTCTTCAGATCGAACCCTTCCTGCTTCACTTTCGTCAAGGGGCCCACGTCTAATAGGCGTAAATCCTTCTTCCGCTTCAATTCGGCCAAGGCATCTTCAGTAAATCCAGGAGCAATCACGACCTCAACAAACGTGGAGGTGATTTCCTTGGCAGCCGCCATATCTACCGGCCGATTGAAGGCAATTACACCGCCAAATGCAGACACGGGATCCGTCTCCCTCGCCTTGACGTACGCCTCCACCGGCGTCTCACCGAGCGCCATCCCACAGGGATTATTGTGTTTGATGATCGCGACGGCCGTCTCGTCGTATTCCTTCACCAACTCGAGCGCGGAATTCGCATCGAGGAAGTTATTGTAGGACATGGCCTTGCCATGCAAGATCTTCCCGCGGGAGACGGATGGCTCCTTGCTGTCCAATTCACGATAGAACGCGCCCTGCTGGTGAGGATTTTCTCCATAGCGGAGGGATTCGGCCAACTCAAACTGAAGCGACAACACTTTCGGGAACTTGATCTCTTTGGCCTGAGCGTGTTTCTCCAGGTAGCCGGCGATCAATCCGTCATAGCGTGATGTATGCTGGAACACCTTCATCGCCAACTCACGACGCAGCGCCGGGGTCACCGTGTTGCCGTTCACCGCCTCCAGCACCCGCGAATAATCGGCTGGATCGACGAGGACCAACACATCGTCATGATTCTTGGCCGCCGACCGCAGCATGGACGGGCCGCCGATATCGATATTTTCAATGGCATCCCCGAAACGGCAGTTGGGTTTGGCGATCGTGGCTTCAAAGGGGTAGAGGTTGACCACCACCACATCGATGGGACCGATCCCATGTTGAGTCATCTGCTCGACATGCGCCGGAAGCGATCTGCGTCCTAGCAAGCCACCATGAATCTTGGGGTGCAACGTTTTCACCCGACCATCGAGAATCTCCGGCGATCCCGTATAGGCCGCAACGTCCGTGACCTTCACGCCGGCATCGCGCAACGCTTTGGCCGTTCCCCCGGTGGACAAAATCTCTGCGCCAAGCGCGGAGAGCCCCTTCGCCATATCGATGACTCCGGTCTTATCTGAAACACTGATCAACGCCCGCTTGATGCCGGCCATGTGAGTACTCCTTGGAATCGTGTGTGATGTAGAAGAGATCCATCGACTATGAAAGGCGAGCGAAGAATAGCAAATGGGTGGGGTAAGTTCAAGGCGACAGGTGTCCAATTGCCTAACCTGAGATGAGGACATCCTTCGATCGGTGAGAGAGGCGGTGGAGTCGGTCAATGGCGGTGTTCTCCTCGAACGGTATGCTCCTGTCTATCGAGGTAGAAGCACGGCACCTACCGCCCCGACAAAGGTGTCATTGACGTTGGTGCTACCATTCTAGTAATGTCTCAACGGTGATGAGGAGACTCCATGCATTTCCCTACATAACCACTCATTATGGAGGTGTGCTATGCTGGCTGGCCGGTTGGTGAAACTAATCGAGAAAAACTCCGAACAGCTTGCTCGGGAGCTCAGCGAGAAAGTGTGGAACTCTCCCCGCTGTAGTGATCTCCGCAAAGTCCCGTCGGAGGAACTCCAAGCCCGCACCCGTGAGATCTACCAAAACTTGAATAACTGGTTGATGGACCTGACCGAGGCGGAGATCGAACAGCGCTACACAGAGCTAGGTGCCCGTCGTGCCGCACAGGGGGTCGCCTATAGTCACTTCCTCTGGGCCATCACCGCCACGAGAGAACACATGACTGCCTTCGTCCAGCGCGAAGGGTTTTCTGATACTCCTATGCAACTGCAGGGAGAGCTGGAACTGATGCACATCCTCGCCCAGTTCTTCGACCGCGCGTTGTATTTCACCGCCATGGGGTATGAGCGCGAGCGCACTCGTATTGGATCGAATCTCCGCAGACGCAGTGACGATCATCAGAAGATACACGCCTAGCTCTCAGCACGATGTAGTGTCTGTCATAGTCTCTACGGGCTCACCGCATGAAGGTGGGCCCATATTTACCCACACAGTGCCAGGACATTCTCGGGTTGACCCGAAACGCTCTTAGCCGTAACGCCCTCCCCCGCTTTTTAGCGCCTTCAGTACCAGGGGTAAGCTCGTTCGTCTTTCAGTCAGGTAGCATTCCAGTCTCGGTATGTGTTCGCTGGAGAGCTGACAAACGATTACACCCTGCGCTTCCAAGGTCTTTAAACGGGTGCATATCGTATTCGGGAAAGACTCCAGAATTTCCTTCAACGGAGGAGGTGCCACCATGTCGTTAGGGACGACCGTGCAACCGCAACTCGAATCGCCCGGTGCCGGGTTGCCGGCCTTTGAATTGGCCTGGCTTCGGATCATGTTTCGCTGTGCTTGCATGCTGATTTCGTTGAATGCTGGTCTCAGATGGTTCAAATTTGAAGCGAGGAAGATTGTGGCATTGGCCGGCAGGGTTTCTGCTGCTCACGCTGCTGCCCCGGTGTTGATCGACCGAGTCGTGGGTATCGAGGACAGCAGCCGCTATTGGTCGGTGTTCATGGTGCTCGATCATCTGCGGATTGTTGACGAAGGGATGACGCAGATTGTTCAAACTCTGACCGACGATCGTCTCTTTGGGCAAGAGGTTCGCATTCAGGATGTGAAGCCGAGCCCGCAGAGCGGTCCCGAGACGATCGGCCGGTTCCTCAACGCGGTGGACGGGTACGAGTCAACGGTCACTCGCCTCGGTACACTCGGTGGCCGAGTGCGCCATCCGCATCCCTGGTTTGGTCCCATGACGGCTCACGACTGGCATTGCTTAGCGGCCATTCACCATTGGGTTCATCGCCGGCAACTGGAACGAATTGTTAGAAAGCTTCGTGACGAAGCACGGCCTGAGACATTGCCGTGACCTCCACACTCCCTTTGATCCAGTCAAAAACCCACCACCATCGGCGAATGTTTCCAGTGACGAGGCCTGTACGGTGCAGTCAGGGGTGTAGATTCCCAGGTGACGATCTCCATGGCGGGGGAGGACTGTCAGAAGCTGCTCAACGGCACGCTCAATGTTCCAGCCAGTGTGATGACCAGCCACCTCCAGGTGAGCGGAGACATGGGCCTGGCCATGCAGCTCAAATCGCTGTTTCCTACTATCGGGGCCTGATTTTCAGATCTATTGGTACCCCTCGACCTCGTAGTAACTGCCTGCACGCGCAGAGCCTGTGCTTGACGTCTCTTGTCCCTCTCTGCGACGCTGTCAGTCTGTCTTCTTGATCAGAAAGATGCCCAATTATGTCGATACAGTGGTTTCCCGGTCACATGAATGCCGCGCGCAAAGAAGCGGCCAAGACGATGGAAGTGATCGATGTCATTGTCGAGGTGCTGGATGCGCGTGCCCCCCAGGCCAGTTCCAATCCATTGATCGAAGAGCTGCGTCTGCCCCGGCAGCGCCCGTGCCTGAAAGTCCTCAACAAAGCCGATCTTGCCGACCCGGCGGTCACAAAGGCCTGGCTCGAACGGTTCAACCAACAAGAGGGCGTCTCGGCTGTGGCCCTGTCATGTAAAAGTGCGGGTGACGCTGCCAAGATCCCCCGGCTCTCCCAGCAGCTCGCTCCCCATCGCAACAGCAATGTGAAGCCGCTGCGCATGCTGATCATGGGAGTCCCCAATGTCGGCAAGTCGACTTTAATGAATACGCTTCTGAAGCGGCGCATTGCCCGTGTGGGGGATGAACCGGCGGTGACCAAAGTTCAACAGCGGCACAAGCTGGGCGATCAGATGGCCATTATCGATTCGCCCGGGTTGCTTTGGGGGACGATCAAGGACCCTGAGGTGGGTTTGTTGCTTGCGACGATCAATGCCGTCGGCCATACGGTGGTCGATGATGAAACTGTCGCCGAGTTTCTCGCCGGGAAGCTACTGACTCGGTATCCCACCAGACTCACGGCCCGCTATGGATTTGGGGTGGAGGGGCTGACCAGTGCGAGGGTGGTTGAAGCGATCGCCAGAAAGCGCGGCTGTCTGCTGGCCGGCAGCGGCGGGGCGTTGGACCGGGACAAGGCCGCGAGGATTCTCCTCGCCGACTACCGCGATGGCACGCTGGGCCGCGCTAGTTTGGAAATTCCAGAGGCAGGGGAAGCAGCGCAGTCTGAACCAGCCTGAAGGGAGTGGGCTGCAGGCTACTCCAGTCCAGGAAGCAGGCTTGCAGACCAGCCACACTCGACATGTTGATGGTCACTCCCCCGCCCTGCTGTTTCATCTGCCGAAAGCCCGCCCGACTGGCCAAATCTTACCCTAGTACATGCATCATAAAGTGTGGTACCGTCACATGTCTAACCCCAGTGGGCCTATTCATGTTAGCTGACTGAGCTCATGAGGCGTGTGGGAATTCTCTCCCAGGTGCAGAGTACGATATGCAACTGAGCCGGACTAGTAACGGACTCACGAATCTGATGACCGCAAGCGGTGATGGTTCGGCATGTACCCGCCTTGATCTGAGACCTCAAACCTGCTTTCAAACAGAATTATTCTATCGAACTGCTGATCTAAGGATTGAGTGACGTATGAGTACACTGAACAGATGGTTGCAGCAGAACTCTAAAGATTCGTTCGAGCAGCAATGCCAGCAGCTCACCAATTTACTGCGGGCGAAGGAACAGGCGCTGGAAACGACATCGCACGAGTTGAAGGTCAAGAATGCGGCGATGCAGATGCTCGAACAGAAGATCATGTCGTCCGAGACGCAGTCCACCTCAACCCAACGAGAACTCATCGCACGAGCTGAGCGGGTGAAGGCGCTCGAAGCAGAGATAGCTGCACAATCGAAACATTTGACGGACGTGGAAGCTGAAGGAGTTGCGGCACGCCATCGCGTGAGTGATCTCAATGCGACCATCGGCGCCCTGGCTAACGAACTCCGCGGAGCGCAACAGGCTTGTCAGAATGCCGAGCAGACCCACGAGGTTCTGAAGGAAGAAGTCCGAGTCCTGCGCGAGCACATCACACAGCTCAATGAAGGCCTTGTCGACCGGGATCACCTCCGTGCCCGGGTCGAGAAGCTCGAGTCGGTGCAAGACCGAGTCCATCAGCTTGAGGTCGAATTGAGTGACCGGGAAGCGGCTCATCGGGGGGCACTCCAGCAGTTCGAACAGTCTCTGGTCGAGCGCGACCACCGGATTAGTGAATTCGATAACAACATGGCCGCCCGGATAGATGAGCTTCGCGAGGCTCAACAGGCTTATCGAGCCGCCGAACACACCCAGGAGGTGCTGAAAGAGGAGATTCGGGTACTGCGGGACCATATTGCCCAACTCAACAATGACCTTGCTGATCGGGATCGCCTCCGCGCCCATCTGGAGAAGCTGGCGTCGGTGCAAGATCGTGTGCATCAGCTGGAGGTCGAACTGAGTAATCGGGAGGCGGTTCATCGTGGAGCAATCCAGCAGTTCGAACAGTTGCTTGCTGAGCGCGATGGGCGGATCGGTGAGTTCAATGCGAGTGCGGTTGCTCAGCTGGATGAACTCCGTGAGGCTCAACAGGCGTGTCAGACCGCTGGACACACTCAGGAGGTGTTGAAAGAAGAAAACCGGGTGCTACGAGACCAGATCGGGCAACTCAATAAAGACCTCGCCGACCGGGATCGCCTCCGTGCCAACCTAGAGAAACTATCTAAGGTGCAAGATCGTGTGCATCAGCTTGAGGTCGAATTGAGTGACCGGGAAGCGGCCCATCGGGGAATTCTCCAGCAGTTTGAACAGTCGCTTGCGGAACGCGACCGTCGGATCAGCGAGTTTGATACGAATACGGCAGCTCAGACTGAAAAACTGCACGAGGCGCAACAAGTCTGTCGAACGGCTGAGCAAGCCCAGGAAGTCTTGAAAGAGGAAATCCGGGTGCTGCGTGACTATATCGCGCAACTCAACGAAGGCCTTGCCGATCGGGACCAACTGCGCGCTGAAGTGGAGAAGTTGGCCAAGGTGCGTAATCGTGTCCATCAGCTTGAGGTCGAATTGAGTGATCGAGAGGCCGCGCATCGGGGAACTCTCCAGCAGTTTGAACAGTCACTTGCGGAGCGGGATACACGGATCAGTGAGTTCAATGCGAGTGCGGTGGTCCAGCTGGACGAGGTCCGTGTGGCCCAACAGGCTTATCAGGACTCCGAACATGCCCAGGAACTCTTAAAGGAGGACATCCGGGTTCTGCACAACCGTATCGCCCAACTCAACGAAGACCTTGCCGATCGGGATCGATTGCGCACCCAGCTGAAGAAGCTGGAGTCAGTCCAGAGCCGTGTGCATCAGCTCGAGGTCGAATTGAGTGACCGAGAAGCCGTGCATCGGGGAACCAACAAGCAGCTCGAACAGTCCCTTGCGGAACGTGATCGCCGGATCAGTAAGTTCGATGCGAATGCGGCAGCTCAGACGGACAAACTCCACGAAGCCCAACAAGCTTGTCGAACCGCCGAGCAAACCCAGGAAGTCTTGAAGGAGGAAATCCGGGTTCTGCGAGACCAGATCGCCCAACTTAAGGAAGGACTCGCCGACCGAGACCAGCTCCGTGCCCAGGTGAAGAAGCTGGAATCGGCCCGAGACCGTGTGCATCAGCTGGAGGTCGAACTGAGCGATCGGGAAGCTGTCCATCGCGGCACGATCCAGCAGCTGGAGCAATCCATTGCGGAGCGAGACCGGCGGGTCAGTGAGTTCGATTCGCTTGCGGCCGCTCAGGCGGCCGAGGTCCAGGATACCCTGGAGGCCTGTCGGACCGCCGAGCAGGCCCGCGAGGTTCACAAGGAGGAAATCCGCGTCCTCCGCGAACAGATCGCCCAACTCAATAAAGACCTTGTCGGCCGAGACCGACTCCGGGCTCAGGTCGAGAAGCTGGAATCGATACAAGCCCGTGTCCATCAGTTGGAAGTGGAACTGAGTGATCGGGAAGCGGCCCATCGGAGCACCATCAAGCAGATCGAAAAGTCTCTTGCAGAACGCGACCGCCGGATCGACGAGCTCATGCCAACCATCAACCTCCTCCGTGAGAAGGGAACAGAGCTCAAGGAATTGGAAAAGAAATACGCACGAACGGTTCAGGAACACAAGTCAGAGGTGGCACAGTTTCAAGAACAATGCGCAGCACAGGAGCAGCTCCGCGAGCAACTACAGCTCACTGAGCAACAGCTGCAAGGACGAGACGAGCAGATGGCGAATCTCAACCGTCAATTACAAGATCTTCAAGCAGAGCGTCAGCATCTCGCACAAACGGTGCAGAGCATTCCTGGGAAGGATGAACAGATCGATCGTCTGCAACAACGTCTCAAAGAATTGCGTGGGACTCTTCGTGAAAAAGCAGTGCCGGCAAAGACAGCCCCGACAAAGGAGGGATCTCGCCAGGCCCGTCAGAATGGAGCCGAACTGAACACTCCAGCGGGACAGCCCAAGGTCACCAAGAACAAGCAGGAAGATGATCTCAAGAAGATCCACGGGATTGGGCCAGCCTTTGCGCAGACGCTTCACAAGCTGGGCACTCATACATTCATCCAAATTGCTCGTTGGAAGCCAGAAGATATTGAGAAAATCGCCAAGAAACTCGAGACCGATCCTGAGCGCATCAAACGGGAAAAATGGATCGCCGATGCGAAGAAGCAACACTACCAAAAGTACGGGGAGCGGCTCTAACCAGCCTGCGGTTGGTATGACAGTTGATCCTCTGCTGGGGGTTGAGTGTCCACCAGTTCTTTTCACTCTGGCAGCGCTTCATATTTACCACAGGCCCGATCAGCAAACCGTGTTGGTGTATGTTCCTGATTTCTCCGCTTGACTGGCCATTCTCATCCTAGTACAGACATCATCAGACGTGGTACGGTGGCGCCTCGCGCCACAGTTGTTCCATCATCCACAGCGAGTTGATCCCATGAGACGTGCAGGGGTTCTCACCGGAGGGGCAGTTGCGCTCATGCTTCTCGGCGTGGTGTGTCTTCCTCGGCACCTCTCCTCCCCGCCACGGTCCGCGATCGCAACTCCCGCCAGCCTTCACATCAGTTTCGAGCAAGGCAGCTTGGTCCTTCGCGGGTCGTTGCCCACTGAACGCAGTAAGACCACGATTCTTGAGCAGGCGCATGCGCTTGCTGCAAAAACGCGCATGCGTGTGATCGACCAGTTTACCGTTGATCAGCAGGTCAAGACGGCGGCGTGGGTGGATATGGTGCCGCAACTCTTGCCGGTCTTGGGCGTGATGGTCGAGCGAGGCTCCATCATCATCGATGGTCATTCGCTGCTAGTCAACGGTCAGGTGGCTGGTCATCGTGAGAAGGCGGAGATCTTACAGGCGTTGGCTCCGGTGATACGCGCGGGCTTACGAATTGAAGACCGTGTGGTGGTAGCATCGACGGCAGCATCGTCTTCTGCCACTGTTCCTCTGTCGGCACTCCAGCTGCTGTTGAACCAAGTTCTGACAAGATCCTCGATCGAGTTTGAACCCAAGAGCGCGACGATCACGCCCAAAGGGCAGGTGGTGCTCGATCATATCATCACGCTTTTACGGAGAGCTCCCGACACGCCAATTGAAATCGCGGGCCATACCGATGCGGGAGGCGAAGCGGAGTACAATATGCAACTGAGTCGGCGCCGTGCCGAAGCGGTCAAGCAGTATTTGACCAGTCATGGACTTCCGAATCCGTTTACCGTAATCGGCTATGGTTCGACACGCCCCCTTGCTCAGGGGAGATCGCCATCGGGCCTTCACCGGAATGAGCGGATCGAATTACTGATGTAAGGACGGACTGACGTATGATTACACTGATGAGCCAGATGCTCGGATGTCTCCTCATCGCGGCAGGAATTGGTGTCGCGGTTGGCTGGTTATTGCGAGGACTCCCAAAGAATTCGCCCGATCACTCCTACGGGGATCTCGCCAATCTGTTGCGAAGCAAAGAACAGGCACTGGAGACGATGTCACATGATTTGAAGGTGAAGACGTCAGGGATGCAGATTCTCGAACAGAAGATCATGTCGTCCGAGACGCTGCACTCGTCAGCCCAGCGAGAAGTCACCGCACGCGGTGAACGGGTGAAGGCGCTCGAAGCAGAATTGGCCATACGGTCGAAACGGTTGACGGACTTGGAAACTGAATCAGTCGCGGCCCGCCGACGTGAGAGTGAATTCACTGCACAGGCGGCCGCCCATGGCCTAGAACTTCAAGAGGCCCAACAGGTGTGTCGGGCCGCTGAGCAAGCGCGCGAGGTGATGGAGCAGGAAGTCCGCGTGCAGCGCGAGCATATCGCTCAACTCAACGAAGGCCTTGCCGATCGAGAGCAGCTTCGAGCCCGGCTGGAGAAGTTCGAATCAGTACAGAGCCGCGTCCATCAGTTGGAAGTGGAACTGAGTGATCGAGAGGCTGCCCATCGCGGCG
>JAOUHD010000093.1 GCA_029865345.1 Nitrospira sp. | reverse complement strand
CAACTCAACGAAGGCCTTGCCGATCGAGAGCAGCTTCGAGCCCGGCTGGAGAAGTTCGAATCAGTACAGAGCCGCGTCCATCAGTTGGAAGTGGAACTGAGTGATCGAGAGGCTGCCCATCGCGGCGTCATCCAGCAACTGGAACAGGCCATGACGGAGCGCGATCGGCGGATTGGTGAGTTCGATGCGGATGTGGCGGTCCAAGCGGAAGAACTCCGAGGGGCCCAACAGGCGTGTCAGGCCGCTGAGCAAGCGCGCGAGGTGATGGAGCAGGAAGTCCGCGTGCAGCGCGAGCATATCGCCCAACTCAACGAAGGCCTTGCCGATCGAGAGCAGCTTCGAGCCCGGCTGGAGAAGTTCGAATCAGTACAGAGCCGCGTCCATCAGTTGGAAGTGGAACTGAGTGATCGAGAGGCTGCCCATCGCGGCGTCATCCAGCAACTGGAACAGGCCATTGGGGAGCGTGATAGGCGGATCGAAGAGCTTGTGCCAGTCACCCACCTCCTTCGTGAGAAGCAATCAGCGCTCAAGGAATGGGAAAGAACTCATGCGCGCACCGTGCAAGAGCTTGAAGGTGAAACGGCGAAGCTTCAGGAGCAATGTGCCGCACAGGACCAACTCCGTTCCCAACATCTGCTCAACGAGCAACGTCTGCATGAACGTGACGAGCAGATTGCGAGCCTCCACCGTGAGTTGCATGTGCTCCAAGCGGAGCGTCGAACCCTTCTTAAGGAGGTTCAGGGTATTCCAGAGAAAGATGAGCACATTGATCGCTTGCAGCAACGCCTCAAAGAACTGCGCGTGACTCTTCGCACGAAACCGGATTCAGCAACCGTAGGGCTTCCTCTGACTCGTCAGAATAGAGCCACGCTAAGGTCTAAAGAAGGACCACCCAAGGTGGGGAAGAACAGTCAGAAGGACGATCTGAAAAAGATCAATGGAATCGGGCCGGTTTTTGCGCAGACCCTCAATAAGATGGGCACCTACACGTTTATCCAAATTGCTCGTTGGAAGCCAGATGATATCGAAAAGATCGCCAAGAAGCTCGAGACCGATCCAGATCGCATTAAACGGGACAAGTGGATCGCTGACGCCAAGGAGCAACACTTCCGAAAGTACGGAGAACGGCTCTAGCAATCCCACAATAAGATGGTGTTTCAACGGCGTCTCTTTCCGGGATGATTTCCCTTTTCCAGGTCCGTCGTTGACTCCTTATTACGCCCTCACTACAATCCATTAACGAGGTGTACTTTTCGTGGCTTCCTCTTTTGTTCATCTGCATCTCCACACTCAGTTCAGTCTCCTCGACGGTGCGAATCAGATCGAACCGCTCGTCCGTCAGATCAAGTCCTTTAATCAGCCTGCCGTGGCCATGACCGATCATGGCAACATGTTCGGCGCGGTCGAGTTTTATCGCAAAGCCAAAGAGGTTGGGGTCAAGCCGATCATTGGGTGTGAAGCCTACATGGCGCTCGGAAGTCGACATGCGAAGAAGGATAGCGGCCTTGCACACAACGATTACTATCATCTGATTTTACTGGCGCGAAACCTCACTGGTTATCAGAATCTCATCAAGGTGGTTAGTAAAGGATATCTTGAAGGGTTCTATTATAAGCCTCGAATTGACAAAGAACTTTTAAAGCTTCACCACGATGGGATCATTGCATTGTCCGGTTGCTTAAGCGGTGAAATTCCTTATCTCATCGGCCAGAAAGATATGGATGGTGCCATAGCGGTGGCCGGCGAGTTCCAGGAAATTTTTGGCAAAAATCATTTCTATCTCGAGGTGCAGGCCAACGGACTTGATCATCAGCGGATTGCCAATGCTGGTCTCATGGAGATCCATAAGAAACTTGGGATCCCTCTTGTGGGCACTAATGATTGTCACTACTTGAAGAAGGAAGACTCGCGGCCGCATGATTTGATGTTGTGTCTGCAGACCGGAAAGACGGTGAGCGATCCGAATCGGATGAAGTTCGACACAGATCAGCTGTATGTCAAATCGACGGAGGAGATCGCCCCGGCGTTTGCAGAGTTTCCGGGTGCTGTGCTGAACACCTGCCGCATTGCTGATGATTGCGACCTCGATCTCCCACTGAACAAGACGCATCTTCCGCAATATCGTGTTCCTGAAGAATTTAATGACCGCGAGTCCTATCTCGAGCATCTTGCCGTCGCGGGCCTTAAGGAGCGCTTGAGAGAACGCCCGAGCCGGATCGCCTCAGCTGTGTACGAGCAGCGATTGAGGGAAGAGCTCATGGTGATTTGTTCAATGGGATTTGCCGGATACTTCCTCATCGTATGGGACATCATCCGTTTCGCGCGATCTCGCACCATTCCTGTCGGGCCAGGACGCGGTTCGGCTGCCGGCAGCCTTGTCGCATATGCTCTTCGGATTACAGACTTAGATCCGTTGGTTTACACCCTCTTGTTCGAGCGATTCTTGAATCCTGAGCGCGTCTCCCTGCCGGATATCGACATGGATTTCTGCATGGATCGACGCGGGGAAGTAATCAACTATGTGGTGGACAAGTATGGCTCCGACCACGTAGCGCAGATCATCACGTTTGGAACACTCGGCGCCAAGGCAGCGATCCGCGATGTGGGCCGTGTGCTGGAAATATCGTACGCCGATGCAGACAAGGTCGCCAAGCTCGTCCCCAATCAATTGAACATCACACTGCAGCAAGCACTGGAGACAGAGCCTCGCTTGCGTGAGTTGGTGGAGACCGATCCTAAGATCAAGGAGCTGATGGCGAACGCCCAATCGCTCGAGGGTCTTGCCCGTCACGCGTCCACCCATGCGGCCGGTGTCGTGATCTCCGAAGGACCGCTCACCGACCACGTCCCGCTCTACAAAGGTGCCAATGACGAAATTGTGACCCAGTACTCGATGGGGGACGTCGAAAAAATCGGGTTGGTCAAATTCGACTTCCTCGGACTCAAGACGCTCACGATGATACGACGTGCCGAGACCCTGATCAACGAAACGCATCCCGATGCACCGCCGTTAGTCATCGATCAAATGCCCTTTGACGATCCGGCTACCTTTGCCCTGCTGAGCTCGGGGAAAACCACGGGGCTGTTCCAGCTTGAAAGCTCTGGTATGCGGGATCTCCTAACGGGCCTCAAGCCAGATCGGTTTGAAGACATTATCGCCATTATCGCGCTTTATCGGCCCGGTCCAATGGATCTCATCCCCGACTTCATCAAACGAAAACAAGGCAAGATCCCGATTGCCTATGAACTGCCTGAACTGGAGCCGATCCTCAAGGATACCTATGGCGTGATCGTCTACCAGGAACAGGTGATGGCGATCGCCAATAAAATGGCCGGGTTCTCCTTGGGCCAAGCCGACATCCTTCGTCGGGCGATGGGCAAAAAGAAACCGGAAGAGATGGAAAAGTTGCGGGCCAAGTTTCTTGATGGCGCGAAACATAAAAATATTCCTGAGAAAAAAGCGGACAAGCTCTACGAACTGATTCAAAAATTCGCTGGATATGGCTTCAATAAATCGCATGCGGCAGCCTATGCTGTGTTGTGTTATCAGACGGGCTACTTAAAAGCCCACTACCCGACCGAATTCATAGCGTCCCTGATGACGACTGATATGGGCAACCAGGATAAGCTGGTCGGGTATTTCACCGAATGTCGGGACCTGGACATTAAAGTGCTGGGGCCTGACGTGAATGCCAGCCAAACGCACTTCGCCGTCCATGACGGCGCCATTCGGTTCGGCTTAGCGGCTATCAAGAACGTTGGAGAGGGCGCGGTGGAGTCAGTATTGGATGTGCGAACACAGACCGGTCCCTTCGGGTCGTTCTTTGATTTCTGCCGGCGGGTTGATCTTCATAAGGCAAACAAGCGGATGTTGGAAGGCCTCATTAAGGCCGGTGCGTTTGATTCCACCGGCGCCAAGCGCTCACAACTCATGGCAGTGCTCGATCAAGCCGTGGAGGAGGGCGCCGCAGCACAACGTGAACGCGATCTCGGACAGACCAGCATCTTCGGTGAGGAGCTGAATGACCACACCACCACAACGGCCTTGCCAACTTCCCCGCTGCCTGCGATCGCGGAATGGGATCAAGCGCAACGATTGAAGTACGAACGAGAGCTGACCGGGTTCTATATTTCCGCCCATCCCCTCACCCGCTACGAAGCGACACTGAGTGCCTTGTCGACTACGACGACCGTGGGATTGAAAGACTGCGGGGACGGCGGCGAGGTGAAGATCTGCGGCATCATCGCCACGGTCAAGTCGATGCTGACGAAGAAGGGTGATCGGATGGCCTACCTCACACTGGAAGACTTGCATGGGACCACGGAGGTGATTGTGTTCCCCGATTTGTTCAGGACGGCGGGTGAGCTGATTGCACCTGAACGGATCGTTCGTATCACGGGTACGATCGATCGTGGCGACAAAGGCACCAAAATCCGTGGCAGCAAGATCGAGCCGCTGGCCGAGGTGCAAATCCAGGCGATCAAGCGCATCCGCATCAGCCTCATGGATTGTCCAGAGGTCCCTCAACAATTGCCTCGATTGCGTGACGTCTTCATGCGACATCCCGGTAGTACCACGATCTCCATGTTGTTTCGGACCGATGCAAATTGGGAAGCGGAAACCAATCCCCTCCCTAACCTGACGGTGTGTCCCAGTGATCACTTTGTGTCGGAGGTTGAGGAAGTGCTAGGCAAAGGGGCTCTCTCTTTGCTATCCTAGGCATCTGCGTTGGGCTGACTGACTGATTGTTCTAGAGAAGTGAACGGGGCTATGCGCGACTATCTCGAATTTGAAAAGCCGATCCGTGAGATCGAAGAGAAGATCGAGAAGCTATCCGCCGCAGCCACCAGCGGAAAATCGTCTTCTCAGAACGACATCCGGAAGCTGCGCACCAAGCTGGCGCAAGTCGAACACGAGCTTTACAAAAACTTGACCCCCTGGCAGCGAACGCAGCTGGCTCGCCACCCTCAGCGCCCAAGCACGCTGGATTATATCAATGAGTTGACACGAGATTTTCTTGAGTTGCACGGCGACCGTCTGTTTGGAGATGATCGGGCCATCGTGGGAGGATTTGCTAGATTCAACGACCGATCGGTGATGATTATCGGTCATCAAAAAGGCAAAACTCTTAAAGAGCGTATGCAACGGAACTTCGGCATGCCCAACCCTGAAGGGTATCGGAAGGCCCTTCGCCTCATGAAGATGGCGGAAAAATTCAACCGCCCGATCATGACCTTTATCGATACGCCCGGTGCGTATCCCGGTATCGGCGCTGAAGAGCGTGGGCAAGCTGAAGCCATCGCCAGAAATTTGTTTGTCATGTCTCGTTTGACTGTGCCGATTATTGCCGTGGTCATCGGTGAAGGGGGAAGCGGGGGGGCTCTAGCGCTCGGCGTTGCCGACCGTGTCTTGATGCTCGAACATTCGGTCTATTCGGTCATTTCACCTGAAGGCTGTGCCGCGATTCTTTGGGACAACCCGGAAAAGATTCCTGATGCCGCCGCCGCATTGAAAATGACTGCCAACGACCTGTTTGAGCTTGGCGTGATCGACACGATTGTTCCTGAACCGGTGGGTGGTGCGCATCGCGAGCCGCGAGCTGTCTGCGACCTGGTTGGAAAAGCGCTGACGAACCAACTGTTTGATCTGCTTGATCTGCCTGTCGAGCAACTTCTGGCACGGCGGGAACAGAAGTACCGCAAGATGGGGGCCGTCACTGGACTACCCTCGGGCCAAGCTTGATTTCCTTCAGGGGGCCGTCCCATCCTTCAGAAGTCCACTTCCGATAAATCGTTGCTCGACTGCTGTGAGAATCTGAGTCGCCAGTGTCAGTCGAAATGGTTCGAGCACCGGCGCCTCCAAATATCGATGGACGGTTCGGGGTAGTTTCCGCCACCACGCACGGGCAGAGATCCGTGCCTGTTCAGCAGACTCGCCCTTCCCTCTCAGGATACGGTGCACCTCATCTTCGAAGAACCCTACGTGAACGACCTCGTCTTCCAGAATCGAGGAGAGGTCCGGTCGCAGCGGTAGAAGCAACCTCGCGAATTCTAAACCCAATGACTCATAGCCATAGATCTGAACAGCCAGGGCCGGCCATTGTCGTGGCACAGACGGAAGCCGTTCCCGTTCACGAGGCTGACGGCCAATCATGGTTTCAAATTGTGCCAGATGCTGCTGCTCATCCTCCTCGTGTTTTCGGAGAAAGGTATAGACGTTGGGAGGCACCTCCTGTAAACGTGCTGACCGTACGGTCCACAGCGCCATGGCCTCGGCCTTGAGAAATCGTTCCAAGAGAACGGTCTCACACTCTGGGGGGAGCCGAATGGACATGGCCGCATCAGACGACATGATGGTCCCATAGTACGCACACTCCGACTGATTATCCAAGCGTACTTTGAAGAGAGGGTGAGCATGGTTGACGGATTGCCATCAACTGTGTACATCTTACGCGTAGCTATCACCGGACCGACTGCAAACTCGGTTGCACGGGTTGCAGTTTGGCTAACCCATGAGGCATCACCTATGACACCTCCTACCGGTACCATGTTTCCGACCGTTCAACGGGTTGTGTTCTGTGTACTCGCCGCGGTCGTATTCTTGGAGGTTGGCTGTGTCAGTCGGCGTACGTACGAAAAGGTCAAGGCCGACACGCTGGAAGAGACTCAAGTCTTGGAGGCGGTGCGTGGAGACCTCAGGGAGCTAGATCAGGAGATCGCGAGACTACAGGCTTCAAACCGACATGAAGATGCCGCCGTGTCTGAACTGCGGGCCGCGATTCAGCGAGAAGAAGAACAGCTGCCGATTATGAAACAGCGAGCGGAGGACACCCTCGCGTTGTTGAAGACACAGGTGGCGACCTTGATGAACCAGAGTTGGCAGCTGGCGCGTAAGATTGTGGATATTCGGCAAGAGAGCGTCTTCTTGCAAACCAAGGTCGCTCAGTACAAGGAGGAAATAAAACGGCCTCAAGCGTCTGTGATGGTGGATTCAGAAAGAGCGAAACTCGTCATAACCGAGCCGGTTATCTCTGAAGAGTCCATATCGTCAGTCGGATCTGCTCAGAATACGGAACTGACACAGGTTGCACAAGCTGCCTCCCCTCCTCCGAGTCCCGCTCCCATCAAACCTGCAGCACCATCACCCTCCGTGAAGATTGATCCACCATCGATAATCGACTCCTGGATCGAAATGATCACCAGCTGGCTTTCCAAAATCTGGAACTGGTTATTAGCGTGATGCGGACGCATCACGCCTGACAGAACAGGATGATCTCTCAGGTAGGCTGTGCGAGTTGTGCGTGAGCCCACGCGGCGGCTGCGGTCCCGGCGAGATGTCCGGTCGCCATGCAACCAGTGAGTAGATATCCTCCGGTCGGCGCTTCCCAATCCAACATTTCGCCTGCGCAAAAGACACCGGAACGTGCTCGAAGCATCAGACGGTTATCGAGCGCCTCAAATGAGACACCGCCGGCCGTGCTGATGGCTTCTGCCAGTGGTCGAGGTGCTGTGAGTGTGAGTGGGATGGATTTGATGGCTGAGGCCAGGCGAGCAGAGTCCGCCAACACGTCTTTCGACACCACTTCACGCAAGAGACCGGCTTTGACTCCCGCGACACCGGCGCACCGCGTGAGATGTGTCGCCAGCGTACGCTTCCCGCGTGGCTTCGAAAGAGTATGTGTGAGTTGTTGCAGCGATCGATCTGGAACGAGATCAAGCCACAGAGTGGCCGTACCGTCCGCAGCGATCGTGTCGCGCGCATAGGCTGAGACCATATAGATAATGCCGCCTTCCACGCCGTTCGCCGTAATGACGAACTCCCCCATATGACGGATTTCCGGACCGTCAGTGGTCTTCACGACGATTTGAACCGTCTTCACTGGCTGTCCTGCAAACTTCGTCCGAAAGTGCTCGCTCCATTGTACGTCAAATCCGCAATTGGCCGGCCTCAGCGGAGCGATCGGTATCTTGTGCTCAGCCAGAATCTGAGTCCATGCGGCGTCGGAGCCGAGGTGCGGCCAACTGCCGCCGCCCAACGCCAATACCACAGCGTCGGCGTGAGCACAAACCCAACCTTGTGGAGTGGTGAACTGCAACCTACCCTCTTCATCCCATCCGCGCCATCGATGTCTGACATGGAACTGTACGCCGGCTTGTCGCAACCGACGCAACCAGGCGCGCAAGATCGGCGCCGCTTTCAGGTCAGTGGGAAAGATTCGTCCAGACGTACCGATGAATGTGTTCACACCCATTTCATGAGCCCAAGTCCGTAAGGCGCTCGGGGGAAACGACCAAATCGCAGGCTCGATAAATGCACGTTGCTGGCCATAGCGAGAAAGAAAGGGTTCGATCGGTTCCGAATGCGTGAGATTCAGCCCGCCTTTTCCTGCCAGCAGAAACTTTCTCCCCACCGACGGCATGGCATCATACACCTCAACGTGCGCGCCCGCTGAGGCTGCCGCTTCCGCCGCCATGAGCCCGGCAGGTCCGCCACCGATAATTACTACCACCGCCATTCAGATCCTAACTATTCGCTACGGTACGGCAACATCAAGGTCACACATAAATACTTATATTATCTAGATAGTAGGCACACGAATGTGATCCATGTGCGTATGGATCGTACGACACTTATACAGTTTGCTCCAAAAAGAATATGGCCTCTTGTGAATAATTCGCAAGCTTTACTCCAGACCTGCTTCTTGCGGATACATGACGGTTGAAGGAACGATGGCTATCACAGTGAATCCATGTCAAATTTCATTAACGAGACCTGACTCGTCGATATGGCGAAGGTCTCCAGAGGAGGAGGTTCAATGCACGTTCGTATAATATGTGTCATGGTGCTCGGTCTGCCGGCTTGCCTTTCGGCACAACCGAACAAGTTATTGCAGCCGAGGATCTGTCAGAACGAAACAATTTGCACGTCATAAAACCCACTCGTCCGCGAGTCTACAGGGTCTATGATCGGAGTCAAGATTCGCTCTCCCGCAGCCCAAGGCGAGAGCCACTGATCCCCGTCAGATTCGCGGTGGCAGCCTATCGATTCGGTCATTCCCAAGTTCGTCCCAGCTATCGGCTCAACTTCGGAGCGGCTCCGGGCAGCGAGTTCTTCGGCTTCCTCTTCGATGATTCGGCCGATCCCAACGATCCTGATCCCAAGGACACGCGCGGCGGCAAGCGGGCGCCCCGTCAATTCGTTGATTGGCAAACATTCTTCAAGTTTGATAACGACAACTTCCGACCGAACAAGAAAATCGATACCAAACTGTCGACCCCTCTCTTTCTCCTTCCTGGGTCGCGCGGGCCCGCTCCGGGCTTTCCATCAGACGGCATTCAACGTTAGCATCTCGTAACCTCATGCGCCACGTCAATTTTGGCATTCCATCAGGGTAAGCCATCGCACGGGTGATGGGGGTACAGGTGCTGACTCCGGAACAGCTTGCGGAACTGGCTCCCTTCGGGATGGAGACGAGCACACCGCTCTAGTACTACATTCTGAAAGAGGCAGAGGTGCTCTAAAATGGCTTACGGATGGGACCAGTCGGTAGTCGCATCGTCGGGGAAGTGTTCATCGGACTGTTGAAAGCCGATAAGGACTCCTACCTCACCGTCAACAAAAGCTGGAAGCTGACCTTACTGTCCACGAAGTCCGGCGATTTCCAGATCACCGATTTGCTGACCTTCGCCGGTGTTGTTCACCCGCTCCAATAGATTTCGCCTGATGGCATCGATGGGTACCCTCTTCCAGAGGGTACCCATGGCATAGGTTTTCAGAAGTCAGTTTCTGGCGTCTTTTGGTCAGATCCACAGAGATTACAGTCAGCTCTGCGCGACTGATAGTCGATGACGCCTTTCCGGCGATCCAGTTCGATAAGGCAGCAATCATTCAGCATCTGCTTGCGTCACGGGGGCGGGAGCGGCCATGTTTAGTGGGACTAGAAATGGCCGTCGGAGGTCCCAGCTATCAAGACCCTTCACTCGAAGGACTGGCATTGGAAAGAGGGCACTCATCAAGGGGGCACGCGACGTCACTTTCTCCAATCTTCAATCTGGCCAGGCCGCATTGCAGAGTTGATTTACGTGTGCTCGACATGTGTACTATATGATCACTGGTCTTCATCGTGTACCGCCGAATAGGCTCGCACCGCGTATGAGCTGGCAAAGACTGTCAAAAGAGCCTAAGCCATCTCTGGCTTTTGGCGATGTTCATCCTTAGTCAGACGGGCACATGAGTTGTTTACGCGTATTTTTGCAATACTCACTCCATAACCATAAGTCGTATCCAGATGATTGACTATAGACGAGAGATAGATGGCTTGCGGGCCTTAGCCGTTCTGCCGGTCATACTTTTCCACGCTGGCTTTCGCACATTTAGCGGAGGCTTTGTCGGTGTGGATATATTTTTCGTGATTAGCGGCTATCTGATCACCTCGATCATTCTGACTGAGAAAAAGGCAGGGACGTTTTCGGTCATCAACTTTTATGAGCGACGTGCAAGACGCATCCTGCCTGCGTTGTTTGTAGTGATGGCTGCGTGCATACCATTTGCGTGGTTTTGGCTACTACCCAACGATATGAAAGACTTTGCGAAGAGTTTGGTGGCTGTCTCTGTGTTTGCATCCAATATTCTGTTTTTGCGTGAGAGCGGTTATTTTGCTACAGCAGCAGAACTCATACCATTGCTGCATACGTGGAGCCTGGCAGTAGAGGAGCAGTATTATGCTCTATATCCTTTATTCTTATGGCTGATGTGGCGATTTGCTCAGCGTTGGATAGTCACGACATTGGTTATAATGGCACTGGGTAGCCTGTTGTTTGCACAGTGGGGGGCGTACAACATGCCAAGTGCAACATTCTTTCTGTTGCCGACACGTGGATGGGAATTGGCCATTGGTGCATTCCTTGCATTCTACCTCACTAATCATAAGGCGATAATCATCAATAGCGTGGTGGCACAGATAGCGAGTGGTGCAGGGTTTGTTTTCATTGGCGTTGCAGTATTTGCATTTAGCAAAGAGACGCCAACTCCAAGTCTTTATACCCTTCTGCCAACGATCGGCGCAGCGCTAATCATAGCATTTGCCACACCAGCAACTTACGTAGGCCGATTGCTTGGTACGAAGACATTTGTTGGTATTGGCTTGATCAGTTATAGCGCCTATTTGTGGCATCAGCCACTTTTTGCATTTGCGAGGCATCGAAGCTTGTTTGAGCCAAGTGCATTTATATTTGTGGTGCTTTGTTGCTCAGCACTAGGTCTTGGATATCTTAGTTGGCGATTCATTGAACAGCCATTCCGTAGCAGAAGCGGCATTAGTCGGACATATGTCATCCTCTTTGCAGCATGTTTTAGCACCCTGTTCTTGGCTGTCGGATTTTACGGACATAGTACAAATGGACCGGTTAATTCAAAGAATGCTATTCAGCAGTACTCGATTTTGAGTGAAAAGTTGAGGACGAATCACGGCTTGAGTTATGAATGCAATACGGAATTTACTCTGTCGGAAAAATGCAGAACAAGCGATGAACCTGAAGTGTTGTTATGGGGTGATTCTTTTGCTATGCACCTGATGCCGGGTTTACTCGCATCAAATCCAAATCTAAAAATAATTCAGGCAACCGTTATCTCATGCGGTCCCGTTTTCAACATTGCGTCAATTTCCTCTAAGCTCACAAAAAGCTTCAGTAAGCAATGCATTGAGACGAACGATAGAGTATATGACTTATTAAGAAAGCAGAAGAGTATAAAGTTCGTGGTGATGGGCTCTCTATTTAGTTCATACGTGGATGAAGATGCTACGATCTTGCTTCGTGATGGTAGTGTACTGCCTGGAGCCAAGGTTGCGGATCACTACGTGACTGAAACGATTAGGAGCATTAAGGAGCTTGGGAAAATCCCTGTCATTTTCTCACCTACACCTCAAAACGGTTTCGATATCGGACGCTGCCTCGCTAAGGCTACGCAGTTTGGTGGTAGCTATGGCGATTGTGATTTTGATCAAACTGCTACTGAGATTAAACAGAAGAGAGTGTTTGAATTCTTAAAAAGAGTCTCAGAAGTGAGCGCAGTTGTTTGGTTACACGATGAGCTTTGCAGTGGAGGTAAATGTAGAGCGTCGTTTGATGGTACATTTATATACAGGGATTGGGGGCATATGACGCACGAGGGCAGCGCCTATATGGGCAAGCAAATGAATTTTTACGGCTTGATTAAACAGTTCGATAGGGAAAGTTTGTGATGCTTGAGATCACTTAAGTGATACTTTGACATGAACACACTCAAAGCCGGCGAGAGCCGAATGTCGGCTGCGGCTGCATTCGACACCTACGATCTTGCCTGACGACATTAATGGGTACCTTCTTGCAGAAGGTACCCATCGAACAACGAGGCATG
>JAOUHD010000148.1 GCA_029865345.1 Nitrospira sp. | reverse complement strand
TGGCAAAGGTGGAGCGCCTGCTCAATCGGCGCCCTCGTAAATCACTCGGCTTTCACACGCCCAACGAGGTCTTTCACGCGCTGGCTCAACGGCGCTGAAATTATGCACTGCGAAGTTGAATCTGCGCGGTGAAACGTAGGAGGGGCTGGCCACTTTACTTCCGAGCCTTCCTGCTTATTTTCGCCTTCTTTTTCTTCGGTGACTTCGATTTGGCACACTCGACTTGGTATACTCTTCCCCACCATGGCATCGGACATCCCAACCCCGCAACCGTCTCCGGCAGATCGCCGCGAATTTTATCGCATCACCGTTCCCTTACCCATCTGTCTTCAGCCTGAGGGCGACACAGCAGAAGAAACGCTCATCCAGCGGTCTGTCAATATCAGTGCCGGCGGGATCGGCGTCACGCTGAACCAGACCTTCGAGGTGAACGCTATTCTCTCCTGCACCCTGCTTCTTCCCGGCAAAACGCCCTTCAAGGCCTCCCTCGAGGTATTGCGTGTGGATCCCATCCCCTACCCGCTCAATACGTATCGCCTCCATGGCCGCTTCATCAGGATGGCCAATGCGGATCGAGAACTGCTGACCCGACATATTATCCAATTTCAGCGTGAACACCTCAATAAGCACTACTCCGCCTGAATAGGTACGGCCCTCAGGGTGAAGAGGCCCCGGACAAATCTGGAGGACCCGTTTCGTCCCCACGAAAGGGGGATTCATTCTGCCGCGCGAGGTCGACTACACTGGGTCACCGTGGAATCCACACGCCCCCATCAACGCCATCACTATCGCGTCCCGCTTACCATGCAATACCCCGTGATGTTTTCCGATGCGGAAACGATCGCGGAAGGAACAGTCATGAACCTGACGGTGTTTGGCTGCGCGATTGAATGCGCGGATACCATCCCAGAGGGGGTAACACTTCGGATGCGGCTCATCCTCCCGGATCAGGCACAGTCACTCCCGGTCGAGGAAGCAGAAGTCCGATGGGTCCAAGGGAATCGAATGGGGCTTCAGTTTCACAGGGTGGAGCGGGCGGCGGATTTTCGGCTCCATAGCTTTGTCTGGGATCGGATGGTCGAACGGCTCCACACGATCACTCAGGGAGGGCTTTCACCTTCTTGATCCTGAGGTCTCCTGCCTTTTCCCACTAGGGCCAGACACAAGAGTCCGATGCTAATCCAGACCACTTCGCGGAATCGTCGGAGCAACGCAAAGGTGATGCCCGTCACATCGCTGTAGCCGAAGGCTTGCAGCAAGAGGAGATTACCGGCATCCTGCGCCCCGAGACTACCAGGGATGAAAAAGGTCCCGCCTTTAATGAGGGCTGCCAAGGCACCCATCGAGATGACCGACCACAGACTGGCGGAGTCGCCTAGGAAATAGATGATCACAAAAACTTCTAACGATTCGGCCAGCCAGCCGAAAAAGCACACTCCGGTTGAGAGCGCAAACGTCCCACGATGCTGGCTGTAGAAATTCAGAATGGTCTGGTCGATCGAGCGTAGGTGTTCCTCTTGCGCTTCTAGAACCTGGATCCGCACTCCCAGCTTCTTAATGATTACCAGCATCGAAGCGAAGAGCCCACGCTGTTGAACAAAAACGAACCCGGCGATTGAACAGACCAACACTGCCACACTCAGCACCGCAGCCGTGATGGTCTGTCCCGCTGAGCTACCGGTGCCCAAGATCAAGAATCCAATGGCGATCCCAACGAGAATATAGAACACCTCGGCAATCGTGAGAGTCGTCTTGGCAATCACCACAGACGCGGCCCCTTCCGCCATCGGAACATTGTATTGTTTCAACAGATAGGCCTTCAGCGGTTCGCCGCCCATGTAGGCTGTGGGTGTCGTCATATTCACAACCTCCCCGGCGGTCCTGATGGTGAGGAGCCGCCAAAACGGGATCACTTGCGCGAATGCCCCCAATACCAGCTTCCAGCCATATGCCTCGATCACATACATAAGGAGAGAGGGAATCAGGATGATCACCAGGGGGAGGGGGCCTAGCCGCAACGCCGCATCGTAGATGTTACCAGGTCCAATCTGCCAGACAAGAAAGCCAAGAACGATGAGGCCAAGAGCTAGTAGGATATAGCGCAACACGTTAGTCGGATAGCGAACGGGGCATTTATGGCCGAGGAGATGAGACTGCGGATGGGCGGATGACCCAGCCCATGGCACCAGCAAACAGCAATGCGCCGGCTGCCGCAAAGATGAGAAACCAATATAGCTGGTCGAACAGGGCAAAGCCCAACAGCGCTACTGAAAAATCTCTGCTGGCCACATTTTTCAACATCACGTCCGCCCAAGCTGCATGGGCAGGGGTGCTCCAGCCACTCACCGCTTTAATCTTTTGCGCCTTTTCGACGAGTACGAGAGAGAGCCCGTTGCCAAACACCGCGGCGGCGGCGAGAGCGAGTGGAACCCAGTCGTCCGCTTGTCCGATGTGAGTCGTATAGAGTCCCACGGCGATACCCGCAAAAATCGCCATGTGCACGATGTTGTCCAACACGATATCCAGCCAGGCGCCAAGCGGCGACTCGGTAAAGGTCAACCGCGCGACTTCGCCGTCGCAGCAATCGATGACGGCTGCCAATTGAAACAAGAGGGCTGCCACGATACCGGCGCTGTAGGTGCCCATCCCAAATCCCGCAGCCGCCAGCAGACCAACTAGCCCCGCAAGGACCGTGATGGAATTGGGCGACAGCCCCATGGCGAGAAACAGGCGGGTAAACCAGCGAGAAACTTTGCGATTGAAATAGCGATCGACGAACCCTTCGAACTCCCCCTTGAGTGAATTGAACAACTTCTTTTCGGCTACTTGAACGTCAGACAGTGTTCGAACAGATTGATACCAATTCCCCTGCTTCGCCTCGACCGAGACAACATGCACTCGACCATCCGTCGCAGCCCGCTCAAGCCACTGGTGGATCGGAGGGCTTCCCTTCTCACTCACGGCTTGATTCGTGGTGCTCATCAGGCTTGCCGGCACGACCACAAGCTCAGCCACACGTAAGGCCAGACTGTCGAAACGAGGAGGGGCGAAACTCGTCGGGCGATCAGAATGGACTTTCGCTCGCAGGCTCTGCACCATGAACTGATCAACCTGCCCCTGTGAGGCTTGCGAGACCACAATGGCCTGACCATCCTGCACCTCACGCCGCAACCGTTCAATCAACCCTCGAGAGAACACGCTATTGACGCTCGCGAGCAACGCAAAGCCATGCACTTCAGCCGCCAAGGCTTCCCAGGTCCGAGGATCATCGAGAGGAAATTCACGGATCGGCATCCATCGGACGGGAATCGTGACGCGTGGCCCTTTGCCGAGCGCCTGTTTCAGCTGTTCCTCCTCAGAACCGGACAGGACGATTAATTGACGAATCCCCGCCCGCTGCAAGGTGAGTACGGTTCGTTGAAAGAGCCCGATCCCCACGACACTTGTCAGGGGCCCTACGTCGTCGACCTGCGTCCCGATCGGACCGCTGAATACCCCGACGGACGGTAGCAGAATCGCCGTGGCCAACCCTTGAATCTCGACTCTTCTTTGGAGGATGCTCTTACTCATGGTTCCCTAGACACCTGCGTCTGCTCACCAATGTTCCCTTGCGTAGGGTCTCTCTTCATCGAACAGCGTACTATAACGAAGACTTTCTCATAGTTTTGGCAAAACTTCCAATTCAGCTTTTCTTACGTCTTCAATGAAATCGATCTCAGTCCAGGGCAGCCCTCCAATTCGTTCATGGCCAACCCGCACGTCCTGAAAATACGGCCGCAGCGCGTCCTCATACTCCATCTCCCACGAGCCTCGGTCGATGTAGCCACGGAGTGACGAGACAACATGCGGCGTGTCGGCATGCCGAATCCGAAGAAATCCAACCCCTTCACCGGCGTAATCGTAACGTTCCGGCATATTCTTCGTCAGCGCAATCACTCGGTCCCCGGCCACGACCACCATGCACTCCTCTCCAGTTTGCTGTACCGTCTCATCCATCAACAGCGCATTCTCACAGGGTGACGACACGAGACGTCGTAGGATGTCCGGATGGAACAGCACATCAGCATCCATCACGATAGTGTCGTCGTCGAGCGCGGTTCGTGCAATCCACAAGGAGGAAATACTGCCCCTATGAAACTGCTCATTGACCAAAAACGTGACGTTGACGCCACAGCAATCCTGCTCGACCGCCGCACGGATCATCTCCTGTTTGTACCCAACAACAATCTCAGCCCGGCGAATCCCCACGGAAACCAGCGACTCTAGATAGCGATGCAGGAGCGACCGGCCGCCAATCTTGATGAGGCATTTCGGATGATGCTGCGTCACTTCCCACAAACGTTTTCCGACTCCCGCTGCCAGAATGACCGCCTTCATATCGATTGGCAGACCTGTTCGAAGGCGTCGAGAAATCCACCAAACTGCGCCTCGGACAGTGCCCCCATATTGGCCACGCGAAAAATCTTGTTTTCCAAGTTGCCTTGCCCGGCATAAATGACATAGCCCTGCTGCTTCAGGCGGTCATGCAACGCCTGGTAAGAAACCCCGTCCGGCAGGTGATAGGCCGTGATGGTGTTCGATTGCCGGTCCGCCGGGAGAAGCGCCTTCACACCGAACTTGGCCATTCGTTCACGAATCAGGGCCGCCATCTTCTTGTACCGTTGGATGCGATTGGCCACGCCTTCCTCGAGCAACTCATTGAGTGCTTCGTCGAAGGCATAATAGACCTGCACCGCGGGCGTGAATGGAATCGTGCCTCGCCCCTCATTGTCGATGTAATGGGTCAGATGGAGATACCACGAGCGCTTCGGATATGCGCGCATTCTCTCGACAAACCCCTTTCGCACGAGCACGAACGAGACGCCTGGAAACCCCTGAATGCACTTTCCCGCCGTCCCCGTCACCATATAGATGTGCGACTTGGCAATATTCAGCGTTTCACCTGCCAGCGCACTGACGGCATCCAGCACAAACACGCGATTCTGATTGTCGACGATCTCGGCGATCTCATGGACAGGGTTGAGGAGTCCAGTGGTGGTCTCATGGTACACCATGCCGACAGCATGCACTTCCTGATGCTGTCGCAAGGCCAGTAGTAGCTTCTCAGGGTCTGGCCGAACCGTCCAGTCGTACCTTAACTCACTCACCCCCAGGCGATGGAGACCCACGATCTGGGACATCCGTTCACCATAGACCCCGTTGTTGAGGATGAGCATCCGGCGACCGTGAGGAAGCGACGACATCAGGGCGGCTTCGACGGCAGCCGTCCCCGATCCGGTCATCAGGACGGCAACGTAGTCCGATTCGGCTCCGGGGACAAAGGCTTTGAGCAGCTTGTCTTGGATGCGGTGAAGCAGTTCTAGAAATTCATCTTCTCGATGACAGATATCGGGCTTCAGCAGCGTCTGCCGCACCCGCTCGGACACGTTCACGGGACCTGGATTGAGGAGAATCATATTCTCGCTTTCAGCAATCAGCTCTTTCGGAAGCTGACAGCTAGGCGACTATTCAATCGCCTTCATGAATCGACGGGTGATGTCCGGCGGGTCGTGCAGGACGCGACCGGCATCTTCCACAAATTCGTTCACCTTAATGAGCAACAGACTAGGCCCATCCTTCTTCAGCATGTCCTTGAATTCATAGACGAGATCGTCTCGATCAAGGACCCGTTCCACATTCACGTAGCCCGCCGACTTCGCCACTTTCTCCAGCGGCACCACGTTGGAGATCGTCGGCTGGTTCCCGGTCGTTCCGTACACTTCATTGTCAAAGACGACATGGATAAAGTTTTTTGGTTTCAACGCACCGACCGTCGCGAGTGTACCCATTCCCATGAGCACATTCCCGTCGCCATCGAAGGTAATCACCTGTTTATTCGGCTTGGCGAGCGCAACACCGAGGGCAATAGCCGAAGCATTCCCCATGGAGCCGATCATGTAGAAGTGAGTGGGTCGATCCGCGATCTTGTGCGCCTCGCGCGAGGGAAACCCGTTGCAGATAATGACGGGCTGATCGGTCAGCAACTCCAGCAAAGCCTCCATGGCCTGCGCCCGACTGATCAATGTGCCTTGTTCGGGCCTCATGGATGCAATCCCTTGACCACGCCTTTGGTGATAAACAAGGCGACCGGAATCCGCTGCTTCATGAAGGTCTCAGCGACCCACCTGAAATCTTCAATCACTGTTTTTTCAGTCAAGGTCCGGTGCGGGATCTTGACGGTATCAAGCAATTGCGGCATCACCTCTCCCATCACCAAATGTTCAGGGGCATCCTTCCCCCCCTGCCCACGCCAGGAAACAATCAGTATGCAGGGTTGTTGATAAATCATATTCAGAGAAATGAGCGCATTGAGAGAGGTACCCAGTCCTGAATTCTGCATGAGCACGGCGGGGGTTTTCCCCGCCATATAGGCACCCGCAGCCATGCCGACCGCTTCATCCTCACGAACCGCGGGGGTGTAGAGCCGACGATTCATGAGTTCCGCAATGATCCCACCCAGAATCGAATCTGGCACACCGGTGAAGAAATTCACTCCCATGTCCTGCATCGTTTGGACGAACACATCGCTTTCAATCACTGAACGTTTCCCCCTGACATATTGAGACACACCTGCAGAAAGCCGGCGCATTATAAGATACGCCCTGCGAAGTTCTCAAGAAAGATCCTCGATTGAGTTGAACTCTCTCGCATGTTAGCGTGAGTAGCAATAGGGTTATATTCGACTCCGTTAACAGAAGATGAGCGCTCTCACCCAACCAACACCCAATACCTTGCCGTTGGTCCTGATAATCGCCGTCGTGATCGGTGCTAACTCAGCATGGGCTGTTCCCATGATGAATGACCCGAAGGGATTTCACGATATTCCTTGGGGCACTTCCTTGTCCTCACGCCAGGAACTGGAAACGATACGGGCAGGTCCACATATCATCGAATATCTTCGCAAGAAAGAGCCGGCGTCATTCGCGGAAACAGAAATGACCAGCATCCTCTACGTGTCCCTGGATGATCAATTTGCGCGTGTCATGATCCGATACCAAGGGGAACAAGTCCACAAACACGTGCTGCGCTTCTTGGAAAATCAATTCGGTGGGCTGGAGCGTATTCCCGGGCAAATGGCACGAGGTCTCAATCAGCAATACACGTGGCGCGGTTCAGATACCGAAATCACGCTGACCTACCAAGCCGGTACCGAGCGCGGCTACATATTCATCGATAGCCGTACGCTCGCACCACGGTTCAACGACTATATCACCGACTCCGCAGAGTAGATCGATGAACGCGGGTTTTTGTAAACGAACGATACTCCTCGCGGCAGTGCTCTTCTGCGTGCTGCCTACAGCGACACCGTTGTTGGCCGTTCCACTCGTCGATGATCCCAATGGCTTCGAAGGTATTCCCTGGGGAACATCACTTGCAGAAATGGAACAGTTTGCGCGCGTCGAAGATGCCGGTCGCCTAGAGATCTATGAACAAACAAAACAGGCTCCTGCGCTTGGCACGATACCCATCGATTCCATACGATTTACCACGTTTGGAAAGAAGTTCGGCCGCGTGACTGTTCGCTACAGTGGAAGTGAGACTCATGAAAGAACCTTGACCTACCTTCAATCCAAGTATGGCCCACTCGACCGAACACCGGGCCAAATCACGGTCGGCCCGGTGAAGGTTTATGTGTGGCACGGCTTTCATACGGAAGTGGCGTTGCGGTTCGAGACTGGAACTGATCGTGGCATCATATTTTTTGAAAGCCTGACACTCCCTGAGAAACTATCGGACGGGACTTCCGCGACAGTCTTCTAACCGTGGATAGATAATTTCTTGGTGCTTCCGGGTTTTCCGTGGATAGGCTGAGCGGATAATATGGTCGGCCAAGGAGGGACCGACCATGCAAGACACCGCGCTCTATCAGTACCTGCTAGGCCTGCAGTCGCCGTGGACCGTGAGCCGCGTGAACCTGGATGTGAACGCGC
>JAOUHD010000147.1 GCA_029865345.1 Nitrospira sp. | reverse complement strand
GAAAAAACGTGAAGAACGCGAAACACACCACGGCGTAAAGGCCGATCAGCAGTCGAAGATTTGAGAGTCGGTCACGCAAAAACTCGTTGGCCACCAAGAGCATGATAAGCAGCGCAAAAAAGACCGCTGTACCGGTGAACGTGGCGCTTCGCGAATAGAAAATTGTATAGGCACTGAAGAGGCCGCCCAACAGGAACTGACTCGCCATGGGATAGTAAGGACGGCTCTCCAACACCCAGCGTGTAAAACGGGAACCTGAGGCAAGCGTGGCATGATCAGATGGAGGCTCGACCCCCAATCGTCCCGTCAAAACGATCAGGGCCCCGAGCAAGACCAGATAGAGGAGCAGAATCAGGTTATCCAGCAGCCGGTCGATCCGTGTGAGCGTAAGCGTATCGTAGGTCACGCCGGAGAGGAAGCACACGGCTGGCATGAAGGGTTTGGCCAGAATAGACTGAACCTTTGTCAGAGGACTCATGCCCTTACTGTGCGAAATCCCGTTCGATTGTTCAATGTAAATACTGAATCGCGCCGCAGTCCACAGTACCCCGCGAACGGATTCTCAGGATGCTCAAAAAGGTCGTCGTTAATCACCCACCCACCCCGTAGCGCCCGCTTCGCCAACTCAGCGAGGCGAGCCAAGACGCGCCTTATGCCAAGCTAGGCCGTAGACGAGAAAAATATCGGAGGCGTACCCTCTTGGGGTCCATTGAAGGTTTTTTCGAGGCGAGAACAACGTGGAGGCCTTTTTCACCATCCTGTCACACAAATGCGGGCAACGGCGCATACACGACTGGATGGCCGATCAGCCGTTCCAACCAGGGCCCCATCGCCTCTTCGGGAAGGGGAGCGTGATTGAGGCGGGCTTCGATCTTGAACTGTCCATTGACTCCGACGATGCCGATAATCGCCGACGCATCCTCAGCCTCAGGCAACAACGCCCGCGTCTGAAATTCACAGAGCGTAGCGTACAGGAGGCCGTGCGGTTGAATCGCATTCTGCACCTCAGGAAGATCATCCAGCGGACAGTGGACGGAACAGCGATAGGCCAGTCGCGCTCCCGGTTCGATCCCTTGAAATTCTTCCAAGGCTGCTTCTGAAAATCCTGTGAGATAGGCACGAACTCCGGCCGGTTCCGGATTGAACGTCTCCGCAAGCTTGCTGGCCGGCACGAGGAATTCAAAGGCATCGGACGTGTTGTACTCGAACTGGCAGGGACCAAATGCGTCGGGCCATGAGCAGAAGAATGGAATGGACGCGTCGGCAGAACGAAGGACCACCGCGTGTTTCTCCACATGTGTCTCGATCGGCAGGTCCAGCATAGTGATCGCGTCAAGGAACGCTGCCCTCCGTTCATCCAGCCAACGTGTGCGATCAACATCACCTCGCGTTTCACCGGGGGTGATGACGACCTGGGTCTGAAGACGAACCCGAATGAAGGAATGGGCATGCCGAAACCCGATCCAAAACATGGCGCGTTGGTCATGCAGCTGCAGCATGTCACGAATGCGCCAGGGATGGCTGATGGAGCAATAGGTACCGATATCTTGATGGCGCTGATAGACCGTGTGATAGGCCCCAGAGAGAAGAAAGAAATCGCCGCGCCATCGTTCCCGTACATGGACGAGCGTGACGTCTTCCGTAGCCCAGGGATCAAGCTGGTCGAAGTCGTCGAACGACCCGACCGTCCATTCCTCCACGTAGCAGATCACGTCGTTGGCAGGCGAAACCGGCTTGAGCCCAAGCGTGGCGAGGCGCTCCCCCACGGCAAGCGCCTGACCGAAGCTCAAGGCCGTCGTCGTTTCCCACCGTCTCTCACGCACTCTGGGGAATCCTTGACGATAGATTGAGGGTGCCGTTACCGCTCAGGCGCACAGCGACTCTCACTACTGGGTCATAATAGCTCACTCTTGCAGGAGGCGACGAGCCGGACGTAACGCCTTACTCTCAATCGTCGTGTCGCTGATCAGCCGATCAAGTCCGTCTTTCAAGGTCGCCGCCAGTTGTTCGCGCACGTCATCTTCATTAAACCAAAACACCGTTCGACTCCGCCCCCCTTCAATCGTACGGATGGTAGTGCTTCGGTCGGCGAGGTTCCTGGCCTGAATCGTAAACCGGCTGGTGGTATCGATAACGGTGGAAAACACGCGGCTCTTCACCGTAGTGGAAAAATCCTGCACCTGTCCACTGATGACAATATCGGCATCCGTGGCAGATCCAGCCTGGGTCACACGTACATTCCAGACCCGATCTCGCCACCCGCGGGTTCGTAAGCGATCGGCCAGGCGCTGCGTGATCGCGCCTGCAGGCCGATCACCCAACACATCGAACTGCGTGGTGCCTCCCCAGAGATGCGTGCGCGTGCCCACACGGCTCTTGTCTGCCCGTCGATCGTCAAACGGTTCAATGGCGATCTTGACCGGCTCGATGTCGGTCACCTGCACCATCGGAGGCTTCTCCCGCAAATCTAGATACCGCATCTCTCCTGTTCCCCTACAGCCGGCCAGCATGGTCGCCATCATGATGGCACAGCCCAAAACTCGCAATGACGATTGCTTCACAGGCTCCTCCCGGTCAAAGGTCAAAAAGAGTGGCGGCCCAGTCTACCCAAGTTTGATGCCAGAGACAATTAGGATAAATAAGTTAAGGGGTGACGAGGGGGGACAGTGACCGAAAGGTTTCGCACGCCATCTGGGCCAACTGCCCCTCCCGTACTCGTGGATCGCCCAAAGGCACACAGCGCACGACCTTCAGAAACGACCGTTCAGCCAGTACGGCAGCGATTTGAGCTTTCCGGTCATGGGTGATCGGCAGCATATAGCCCTCTCCGCATTTCCACTCCCATAACGATGGGGCCAGAGAAAGTTCAAGGCCTTTTCCCGCGAGCTGATGAAATCGACCGAGCAGCTGACGCTTATACCGTCCGATCTCCGAACCTTCCAGCAAGAGCGCATAAGCCACGTGATGTCCCCACCAGACCAGCGTACGGAACGTGAAGGTGTTCGCGCCGGAGAAGTGTTTAGGACAATCGAGGTATTGATACGGGAAATCTTCCAGATGCTCCCCTTTTACCAGCTGATGGAGGTGTGGATTGAAATCAGGAGGGGCAACAAGCGACAGCCCTGCCAACTCATTCTGCAATGCGCCATGCGTGGCCTCAAGCATGGCTCGTATTTTTATCGTGATCGCGGCCTTTTTCCGAAAGAACTGTGCATCGGCCAGCAGCACAGCCTCTTCATCGGTGAACACAGTAGAGTAGGCCATCATGGCGGGGACGTGAAGGAGTGGTGCTCCCGTCCTCTCATCTCCTGATTACTTATAGCGTGTTTCAAACGCCGAGACCGTCAGTTCGTATAGTCGTCGACAGTCGGCACAGCGCAGCCGCACCAGATCCTGAAATACATCCATCTCGCGAAGTGTCAAAGAGGCATGATGGGTTGAAACGCAAGCCTTGAGGAACTCTTCACCCGGCGGCTCGTCTCGTGAAGTGCCTGCTCCCGCCATGTGTTGGACCGAGGCTGCTTGCGACGTGACCATAGCGACCGTCAGATAGTGAGCCGACTTGCATGAACTGCAGATGAGAACCAACGCGTTCTCGTCCGTCATTCGCTTAGCGGTCACACACAGAGGGTGGACAGACCAACATTGCTGAAGAAAGGCCCCACTTCGGATGACCTGCGCCATAATTGTTTCAATCAGCCGTCACGCGGCATGAGATTCGCGCATCAACGTTCAGCTGACCGGGCATAGTGATCACACGGAAGGAGAGCAGAACCGCTTTTGCCCGATGCCGGCCAGCAAGACCAACAGGACCTTCATACACTGAATGGCGTTGGAGAAGACACCGAACCGTCCCTGGCGCAAGGGCGCAGGACGAGACGACGAACAGGAATTCATGACGGGACTGCCACGGGGGGCCCATCCTTCTTCAAAGAAGGAGCGAGTGTCCCCTCCTGAATCAGACGACAGGTTTTGCACACCCGTGGTCGGGCTTTCAGAAAGGAGACTTTTCCACTGGCGAGACAACTGTAATGGACAAACTCGTCACAGACCGTGCAACGAGACCACCCTCCCCGGAGCATCGTTTTGTCCCGATAGAGACTCTCTTGGCAGACCCTACAATTGCGGGCCTCAACCCCAAGCATCATCGGCTCCCATTCCCCGCCACCTTTTCGAATACTCATAAGAGTAGGAGTATAGCGGGGCGATCGCGGGAAAAACAAGCGAGCGGCGGTACAAGGGTTCGAGCTGAAAACAAAACCTGTCGACCATGCAGATTGCTTGATAAGACGTGCGTGGGGCATGTCGCGCTGAGTCACAGGACGAATCAGGTTTCTACGGTTGCGATCGCCGCCGTCTCGCCATGGAGCGTGAGAAATTCCACTTCAAGGGCCTTACCCCCACGGTGAACATGGATCACCGTCGCCACGTCACCGATGTTCAATCCCCTACCGCAGTCAGATCGTTCGTCAGAATCACACGCTGATGCTGTTCGATCACCGTAGCGCCTCAACAGGAAGGCGAGTTGAACGCTCCCCACCATGCGTGGCGATAGGGTCGGACATCATAGACGGCCACTCTTCGTGGCACAGACAAGGTTCAGCTGACGCTCACGCTCTGCGACGGCAAGACGCTTAGCCTGGCGTTCTCCATAGTGAGACACCATGAACTTGCGCTTACGACTGTCGCCTTGTTCGTCGACCCAGGAGGCCAACCAAAAGACACGAACGGACCCGGTCGTTGGATTGTCCACTTGTTCGTATCTGCCGACGCCTGGAATACCCGATGTATTGTTCCGACGAAGGCGAGTGCGGACCCAAATGGCATGGACGTAGGATGAGTATCGCCGAAGCAGTTCATCACGATAGGCCTCAGCCGCCTTCAAGGCCTTGCCTTTCCCTCCATGGATTGCATCGGAGAACGTCTTCACGGCGATATCATTGTGTCGTTGCACCGTGACCCGCCATGCATGGGTTCGGCTTGCCTCATGATCGACGCGGATAATGTTGCGGTAAGCAGACATGTTGTGAAGCATTCACGACGGCGCGGAGCAACCGGAGGTTGTGCAGCCGCTGGTTCGGGACGCGCTTCGCGGTTCGAACTACGAGCGCTTACTGCGAAACTGTTTGAGTGACGCAAAGCGTCGCCCAAACAATGTTTAGGCCGTCCGTACAAAAGCCGGATCTTCGACTAATCCGTAACGCGCCAATGATTCGTCAGAATCATGCGCCACAATCATCCCTTCTCCGATCAGTTATAACGGCACCCGTTCCTGTTGGACCGACACATGGTGAAGCACAACGCATTTTCCCCTGATCCAGTGATACCGTCAAGCCTCACCCTCGGACAAATGACGATCAACCACCCCTGATTCCTTTTACATAACCTGCATTGTCTCATAATTGCGCGCATGCACCGAGCACCAAACAGAACTTGTTCGACCCGGAGCCTATTACAATGATCTTGGCGACGGGATAAACACCTCTCCCCCGCTTGCGCGGTGCGCGAGCACAGGAGACCACGAGTTCCCTCTCCCACCCCTCCCGTTTGACTCATCCCAAATCGTTTGTTACTCTCCGCGCGAATCGGAGCTGGGCCCCAACAAGAGGCAGTCCTCATGAATATTGCCGACTATTTGGAACAGAAGCGCATCGAGGTTGATCGCTATCTCGACTGTGTGGCCCCGCCGGCCGCGGTGCCGCCGACGACGCTACATGAGAGTCTGCGCTACAGTCTGATGGCGGGTGGGAAGCGAGTGCGGCCGATTCTGACAATTGCGGCAGCGGAAGCATTGGGGCAGACCCCACCTGGTCTCATGGCAGTCGCCTGTTCGCTGGAACTAATCCATACCTATTCGCTCATCCATGATGACCTGCCCTCGATGGACAACGACGACTTTCGCCGAGGGAAACCAACGAACCATAAAGTGTATGGCGAAGCGATGGCGATCCTCGCCGGCGACGCGCTGCTCACGATGGCCTTCGACCTGGTCAGTAGGCCGGATCTCATGAAGGGCTGCGATCCGGTGCGGCAAGTCCGCATCATTCAAGAATTGGCTTTTGGCTCCGGCAATATGGGCATGGTGGGTGGCCAGGTGTTCGACATCCAGGCTGAGAACAAGGACATCGACCTCCCGACCCTTCAGAACATTCATAAACACAAGACCGGCATGCTCATTCGCGCGGCAGTCCGCATGGGCGCAATTGCCTCTGGAGCAAACGATCGCCAGCTTGACGATATGACCGGCTATGCCGGGGATATTGGCTTGGCCTTTCAAATCGCCGATGACGTGCTGAACGTGACCGGGACCAGGGAAGAGCTGGGGAAGAATCCCAACACAGATGCTGAGCGCGGAAAGAAAACCTACCCGACATTCTACGGTGTGGATGGAGCCAAGAAGCTGGCAGACGACTGTGTGAGCCGCGCCATTAACCGCCTGTCATCGTTTGGGCCTTCCGCCGATCCCCTGCGCGAAATCGCGCGGTATATCACAAGCCGCAAGAACTGAGGCTTCCTGCTGACAGGTCTTGCAAAATCATGACGCCTGTTCGCTTATCGGCACCGCTATTGCTGCCCCATTAAGAACTCACAGCCTAAAACTTGATGGAAGTCTTTGACCTCTTTATTAAGACGATTGTCCTTCGCCCCTATGTCTTTCTTTTTCTGGCCGCATTTCTTTTCTCCGCGATCAAACTGATCGGCTGGCCACGAACCTGGCGCTTCTGGCTCATCAGCTGGATCACGGCGTTCGTCTGTGAGTTCTCCTCCACACGAACGGGCATTCCCTTCGGCTGGTACTTCTACAATGGTTCGACGGTCGGCCAGGAACTCTACTTTTTCGACGTGCCGTTCATGGATTCCATTTCGTTCAGTTTCCTCCTGTTTGCGTCCTATTGCGTCGCACTCGGGCTGCTGCTGCCGCTCACATCATTGCCAACACATGCCCGCGTTCCTCTACGGCAATTGACCTTCAATCTGAGTGCGCGTACCAGTTGGGGGGTCTATGCCCTCACCGCGTTCCTCTTCGCCTTTATCGATATGGTGATTGATCCGGTCGCCCTACGCGGCGACCGTTGGTTCTTGGGCAAAATCTACTATTACCCGGACCCGGGCTGGCACTTCGGTGTTCCCGTGGCCAACTACATCGGCTGGGCTGTAGTGGGACTGATTTCGCTGGCTATCTATTTCCCGCTGGACCGACGCCTTCCTCCTCTCTCGCCACCCCAGTTACTCACTCAGCGGCTATTGCTAGGAGTCGGGCTGTATTATGGAGTCTTGGGCTTCAACCTTGGCATGACGTTTTGGATCGGAGAGTCATTCATGGGCCTGACCGGCCTGCTCATGCATCTCCCCATCCTCGTCCTTCTAGTTGTCCGCCTTTCTTACGGTCAGCGATACCACCCCACCTAACAGTACGGTGGCATTCACGCTGAAGAATTTGTATAGTGAGGCAAAGTCTGCTGTGGTCATGTAGAGAAGAGACGGTGGTGCAATCCTGAACTGCCGCGAGAGCCCCCTACTCGACCCATACGCTCAAGAGACTTCGTTATGGCGAAGCATTACAACTTCATCACCGTCGGCGTGGTCCTACTCACATCCTTGTGGCTCTCCCCCGTGGCTTCGGCCAAGGGCCCGGAACTCCTGCACGTGCTCGGCATTGTGACCGCTATCGATGCCAAACACATCGACATCAAGACCGCCAAAGGACCGGTTGTTCCTGTCCTGCTCAGTAAGCAGGTGAAGTTCAAGAACAAAAGTAACCCTAAGTCGAGCGATCCGCCCACGGTAGGCGACCGGGTCATCATCGAAGCGACCAAAGACGACAAGACCAAAAAGATATCAGCAACAGTGATACATTATTCACCCAACAAAACCCCTTCACCGCCGCGGTAATCGATGCCGATGATTCGTTTTGCGAGAACTGTCCACGAATCCCCGTTCCACGGAGGAATACGCCATGCGCTCATGCGTATT
>JAOUHD010000016.1 GCA_029865345.1 Nitrospira sp. | reverse complement strand
TGATTAAGGACCGTCTCGACATCGTCGACATTGTCAACCGACATGTGTCCTTGAGCAAGGCTGGACAGAACCTCAAGGGCTTATGTCCGTTCCATCTTGAAAAGACTCCGTCGTTCACGGTCAGCCCATCCCGACAAATTTTTCACTGCTTTGGCTGCGGGGCCGGGGGGAATGTCTTCACATTTTTGACTCGGGTCACGGGAGGAACCTTCCCGGAAGTGGTGCGCGACCTCGGACGAACGGTCGGGATTGAGATTGAGGAGGCGACGGCTCGTTCTGGGCCGCAGGCCCACCTGGCCCAGACGGTTGAGCGAGTGAATGAAGCCGCTGCCGCCTGGTTTCAACAGAACTTACGTGATGAACGTGCAGGCCTTGTCGCTCGTGAGTATTTGACGAGCCGGGAGCTTCTTCCTCGTACGATCGATCAGTTCGGAATCGGAGTGGCATCGGCCGAATGGGATGGGTTGTTGAGGGGGCTTGCCAGGAAGGGGTTTTCACAGAGCGAGGTTGCGTCGGCGGGTCTTGTGATCGCCCGAACCGACAAGACTGGGTTCTACGATCGGTTCCGCGGTCGTGTCATGTTCACGATCACGGATTTGCGGAAACGTGTGGTGGGATTCGGCGGGCGCATACTGGGCGAGGGGACGCCCAAATATCTGAACTCTCCCGATACGCCGCTCTTCAAGAAAGGGCAGACGCTGTTTGCGCTCGACCACGCCAGGGAAGCGATTACCCGGACGAAGACGGTCATTGTGGTCGAAGGATATTTCGATGCGATTGCGCTTCATCAGGCTGGGTTGACGCATACGGTGGCCACCTTGGGTACGGCCTTGACGCCGGAACATATCCAAGTCCTCCGGCGGTTTGCGTCGAAGGTCGTCTTGCTCTTCGATCCTGATGCGGCAGGCGTCCGAGCGGCGTTGAGAGGGTTGGACTTGTTTGTGAACAGTGGGTTGGGCGTCAAAGTGGTGACGCTGCCGTCCGGGGACGATCCCGACACCTATGTGCGGAAACATGGGCCAGAATCGTTTGTACGCCTGGAAGAGCAGGCGCCTAGCCTGTTGGACTTTGCTTTGGAATATAGTTTGAAGGCCACAGAGGCAAGTACGATCGAAGGACGGATCCGAAGTGTGGATGAAGTGCTGCGTATTTTACAGAAGAGCGAGCATCCGATTGAGCGGGAAGAGCGTCTCAAGCTCGTCGCGGAACGTCTGGGGATCAATCAATCACGGCTGATCGAACGGTACCCCGCACTCATGGCTCAACAAAAGCCAGGTTCAGGAACACTTCGACCTGCCGCTGTCGGAAAGTCGGGGGACTCCCTCTTCAAGGGAATCCCCGAGGAACGAGACTTAATACTCCTCCTGTTGCGGGGCACGCTGTCCTCAGCCGATGTCCGGCGACTGCAGCCTGAGAAGTTTTCGGTCGAAGCCTGTCGCAAGCTTGCGGAGCTTGCTCTAACCCATCTGGATCGCGATGGGCGCATTCAGGTCCAGTCGCTGCTGGATGAGTCAGTGGACGACCCTGCGTGTGGCGCCCTGGCGACGGAGTTGTCGCTTCGTGACGATCATTTCGACGACGCGCCGGCGCATATTATGGCCTGTTTGGATTGCCTGGACCGAAAGCGATCGGAGCAGGTTCTGAGAGAGCTGATTGCCAAGCTGAAAACGGCTGAGCGCGAAGGCCGTGTGGACGATGCAGGTATGCTGAATATGCAGATTAACGAGGTACGGATGCGGAAAGCCGGCACGCCGACCGCCGGTGTGGTTTCATTGGTGAAGGAGTAGTCATGTCGAAACAAGAGTTGCTCAGTGAGGTGAAGAAGCTGATTACGATCGGGAAGGAAAAAGGCTTTCTGACGTATGATGAGCTCAATAGCACCTTGCCTGCTGAAGTCGTGGCATCGGATCAGTTTGGTAGCATCATGGCGATGTTCGGTGAAATGGATATCGAAATCGTCGAGGCAGGCGATGGGGATCGGCCGCAGAAGCGATCTGAAGGTGACGCGGGCGAAGAGGTGGAAGAGGCTGAGTCGGAGGCCGAGGAGGAAAACGAGAAGGCGATCGACCTGACGCCGGGCGCGCTCAGCCGGACCGACGATCCCGTGCGGCTCTATCTCAAGGAAATGGGGAGTGTGGCCCTCCTTAGCCGCGAAGGCGAGATTGAAATCGCCAAACGGATTGAAGAGGGGAAAAAAGATATCGCGTCGGTGATCTACGGCATGCCGATGACCATCGAGTTCGTCCTGGCTCTCCGGGATCAGCTCAAGAACGCCAAGATCGACGTGCGTGAGATTGTGCCGATCCAGGAGACCGAGGAGGAGTTTGAAGAAGACCAGCCACCGGTGGAACGGGATTACGAGGAGTTGCGGGTCAAGACCCTCGAGTCGCTCAATGCCGTGCGGAAAGTTTCGCTTGTACTGAAGGTCTTGGCCGAAAAAGGCAAGCATCTCGGCAGTGATCCGGTCAAGCAGAAGAAGTTCAAGAAGCAGTTCGAAGCAATCCGCCAGCAAGTGGTGGACAAAATTGAATCCGTCAACCTCCATGGTGTGCTGAAAGATCGAATGGTACAGCGTGTCCGCGATCTGGCGGTGCAGATCCGGGTTGTCGAACGGGAAGCGATCAGCTGCCAACGGAGGATCGGCGTGGGGGGAGAGGCAGGTGCCGAACTGCTGAGGAAGATGTGCCGGAGTCGGCCGGACTTCTTGGCGGTCAAGCGGAAGACCGGAGTGTCAGAAGACGCGCTGGTGGAGATTCGGAAGGTCTACCAAAACGCCAAAGCAAAGATTCGCCAGTTGGAAACGGAAGAGGCACTGGCTCCGGCTGAAGAGATCAAGGATGCCGTCAAGCATCTGGATATTGCCGAAGAAAAGGTCAAGCGAGGGAAGGCGGAGCTGGTCGAGGCGAATTTACGGCTTGTGGTCAGCATCGCCAAGAAATACACGAACCGCGGTCTGCAGTTCCTCGATTTGATTCAGGAAGGCAACATTGGGCTGATGAAGGCGGTGGATAAATTCGAGTATAAGCGTGGGTACAAGTTCAGTACCTATGCCACGTGGTGGATTCGGCAGGCAATCACCCGAGCGATTGCGGATCAAGCCCGAACGATCCGGATCCCGGTTCACATGATTGAAACCATCAATAAGCTCATTCGAACTTCCAGGCACCTCGTGCAGAAGCTTGGTCGTGAACCACTTCCCGAAGAGATTGCCGAGCGTATGGACCTCCCGTTGGACAAGGTTCGGAAGATTCTCAAGATTGCCCGCGAGCCCATCTCGCTTGAAACGCCGATCGGTGAAGAAGAAGACAGCCATCTGGGCGATTTTATCGAAGACAAGAAGGCCGTGTCTCCGCTGGAAGCCGCCATTCGCTACGACTTGCAGCGGCAGATCAACAGTGCCTTGGAGACCTTGACGCCTCGCGAGGAGAAAGTGCTGCGCAAGCGGTTTGGCATTGGAGAGGCGACGGATCATACCCTGGAAGAAGTCGGACAGGACTTCGAAGTGACGCGTGAGCGCATCAGGCAAATCGAAGCCAAGGCCCTGAGGAAATTGCGACATCCGAGCCGCAGTAAAAAGCTGAGGAGTTTTGTCGAGAGCGTATAGCTTTCAGAGTGATCAGGCAGCGTCAATTGACTCTACTCGGAGCGGCGGACTAAAATCACGGCTCGGGTGGCGACACCTGTTGAGGCTGACGGAAGCCGCTAGAAATGATTGGCCCAACAAGACATCAGCCTGAGTCCGAACCATTCCGATCGGGCCCATAGCTCAGGTGGTTAGAGCGGCTGACTCATAATCAGCTGGTCCTAGGTTCAAGTCCTAGTGGGCCCACCAGTCGGGACCGGTGCCTGACCCATGTCGGTGCATCAGCATTGCTGGAAAGGATACGTTGAACCAAAAGCTGTCCCCGCTCATTGACCTACAAAAACTCGATCTCCGGATCACGGAGATCAATGAGATCCGCCGAAAAATCCCCGACCGTCTATACACTGCGGAAGTACCTCTTCGAGAAGCAACCCAGCTCCTGAATGACACGAAAGCCGCCGGTGAGGCTGCCGTCAAGGAACGGCGCGCTCACGAAAAGGATCTGGAAGCTCATGAAGCGCAGACCGAAAAGATGAAATCGCACGCGGCGAGTCTGAAGACCAATAAAGAGTATCAAGCGCATTTATTCGAAGTCGAGTTAGCGAATAAGAAGCGGGGAGACTTTGAAGAGAGAATTCTCTTGGCCATGGACAAGGTCGATCAACTTCAGAAGACCATCCAAGAGCTTCAGGAGAAAAAGACCATGCTGGAGAACGTCTTTACGGGGGAGAAGCAGGGACTAGACGCACGGGATAAGGAGCTGGCGACAGAACTGGCTCAACTCGAACTCCGCCATCGAGAGGCTGCCGGGCGGATTGAGAAGGGTTTGCTCGATCGGTATAACCAGGTGAGGGCCTCGCGGAAAGATCAACCGCTGGCGGCGGTGCGCGATGGGATGTGCGCTGGGTGTCGTCTCCAGATCCCGCCTCAGCTCATTGCGCAAGTCAAACGCTCCGATGATCTACAGATCTGCCCCTACTGTCGGCGGATATTGTACTGGGAGGGAGAGCCGGTCACGGTATAGCCGTCCGCGCCAGGCAGTAAGCCGTCGGAACTCGAAGTAGGGGAATCGGTTTAGGCGAGTCCCGCAATCACGGCCTTCGTCGTTTTGAAATGCAGTTTTGCCACTGAGCCAAGCCGTTCCTGTCCGTGTTTTTTGATGATCATCTTGGCCGCGAGGTCAACGGCAGGAGAGGCACCTTTGGGCAGAGTGGTGCCGACTTCGCTGGAGAGGCGTTTCAATCGAAGCAGAAATTCAGCGCGGGCCAAGATCGAAGCGGCGGCCACGGCCAAGTCCGATTCCGCTTTCGTCCGTTGCTCCAGCACGATCTTTCGTCCTTTTTCCTGCAGCACATTCAGAATCAACCGCTCGTCTCCGAATTGATCGGAGATGGCTCGCTCGCATGTTACTCGTTCGAGCAGGGTTTCGAGCGCTTTGGCGTGACCCCAGGCCAGCAGGCGATTCAAGTTGCGGATTTTTTCATAGAGTTCGTTGTACCTCTGCGGCCCGATCGCGATGACACTGTGCGGGCAGATGGTCTTGATGTCGGGAGCCATCTCAAGAATCCGCCCGTCTGAAATCTTCTTGCTATCCCGGACCTGCATGAGCCTGAGTTCCCCCTGTGTCGTGGCGTCAACAAACACGGCGGTGATGACGAGGGGGCCAAAGTAATCGCCCTTTCCGGATTCGTCGATACCGATACGCTCAATCGTATGAGAGGGTTGTGGAGTCATGAGATGGTCCGCGCCACTCTAGAAATTCTTCTTAGGGGCACGGTAATCTACTCAATCGCTTGTTCGTTGGTCAATGAATCATGATGGATCTAGAAACAGTTCCGTTTGGCTGGAGGTTGACGATGCGTACCTCAACACTCATGCGCGTAACAACGATGGTTTGTCTTCTGGCTGGAGGAGTAGCCTTGGTGGGATGCGAGACCAATCCCTATACCGGTCGGAAGCAGTTACTCATGACGTCGATTGGTCAAGAAGTGCAAATGGGAGATCAGGCTTTCGATCAGGTCAAGAGCGACCCGAAGATGAGACCGTCACAAGATCCTCGTGAGGTGGAACCGGTGAAGCGGGTTGCGGCTCGCATCGTCGAAGCGGCCAAACGCTCGAAGTATGCGCAGATGGCTCAGCAGTTTCAGTGGGAAGTGACGATCATTAAGGATGACAAGACTGCGAACGCCTTTGCTCTGCCTGGCGGAAAGATGGCGGTGTACACCGGTATCTTTCCCATGGCGAAGACGGAAGCAGGGTTGGCGGCCGTGATGGGACATGAAGTCGTGCATGCCTTGGCTCGCCATGGCGCGGAGCGCATGAGTCAGGGACAATTGACGAACACGGTGTTGCAGGTGGCGGGCACGGCGATTGGTCTCAGTGGTGGCAATCCCATGCTTGGTCAGGCGACGATGGCGGCGCTTGGTGCAGGGGCGCAGGTTGGTGTGTTGCTGCCCTTCAGTCGCAAGCATGAATCTGAGGCTGATTATGTGGGGATTCTCCTGGCGGCCGATGCCGGCTATGACCCGCGCGAATCGGTGGCGCTCTGGGAACGAATGGGGCAAGCATCGGGTGGTGGGGGACAATCTGAATTTCTCTCCACCCATCCCAGCCATGATACCCGAATTGATCAATTGAAGGAGTGGATGCCGGAGGCCATGGCTATTTATCAGAAGCGGACACCTGTACCGGCGGCTCCGTTACCGGACGTTGGTGGACGATAACGGTTCTTGTCCTATGCAACTCCTAATCGACCATTCGTCGAATACACCTGGGCGGTCTGCTTGTCGCGACCGATCCTGGTCCTTTATACTGAGCAGGCGTGGGTGGAAGACTGGATGGTCGCTCGGTGCTTCGGCGTCGAGAGGAAAGTCCGGACTCCATGGGCAGGGCGCTGGGTAACTCCCAGGCGGAGCAATCCGACACCAGCACCACAGAAAACAAACCGCCGATGGCCAACGCGACGGGATCCCATCTGGTCGCTGCGGCTCAGGTAAGGGTGAAACGGTGGGGTAAGAGCCCACCGCGGGGGTGGCGACATCACCGGCACGGTAAGCGTCGCCTGGTGCAAGGCCAAATAGGAAGACATGTACAGCGTTCCTCACGGACCGTTGTACGCCGGCTGGCCCGGTCGAGGTCTTCGGGTAGGTCGCTTGAGGTTCGAGGTAACTCGAATCCCAGAGAAATGATCATCCAAGCAAAGAGGGCAACTTCTTTGCGGGACAGAATCCGGCTTATAGGTCTTCCGCTCACGCTTCTTCTCAAACGCCTCGTGGCCAGTGTTCTCGGTGATTCACGTGGCGCTGTATTGACGGGTCTTGATGGGGATGCTAGGATCTCGAATCTTTCCCCTTGATTTTAAAGATATTTCTGCATGATGATGCGTCCTCCGCCGGACGTGTTCTTTTGATATCTGATTATTTAAGGCAGATCGTCTCATGCAGTCGTAGGGAGGGTTGTTATGAAACTCACCGGTGCTGAAATCTTCATCGAATGTCTGAAGCGGGAAGGAGTCAAGACGCTCTTTGCGCTTCCCGGAGGCGTCGTCCTGAAGATTTTCGATACACTTCATCAACAAAAAGACATTGAAGTGATTTTGACACGCCATGAGCAGGGTGCTGGCCATATGGCCGAAGGCTACGCGAAGGCAACGGGAAAGGCCGGCGTGTGTCTGGTCACTTCGGGCCCTGGCATGACCAACGTCATTACGGCGTTAGCCGATGCCTATATGGATTCTGTTCCTATGGTCTGTTTCAGCGGCCAAGTCCCGACTAGTCTGATCGGAAACGATGCTTTTCAGGAAGCGGACAACATCGGTTTGAGCCGCCCCTGCACGAAATACAATTTTCTCGTCAAAGATGTGAACGATTTGGCGGCCACGATCAAAGAGGCGTTTTATATTGCGACGACCGGTCGTCCGGGCCCGGTCTTGGTGGATATCCCGAAAGATGTCTCGATGGCTAAAGCGGAATTCACCTATCCGAATTCCGTTTCGATTCGTGGCTACAATCCGACCTACGAAGGGAATAAGTGGCAGATCAAGCAGGCCGCTGAAGCGATCATGAAGGCCAAGAAGCCGATTCTCTATGTTGGCGGCGGTGTCGGCTTTTCAGGCGCCTCACAGGAACTGCTTGAATTGGCTGAGATGACGCAGATTCCGGTCGACATGACACTGATGGGGCTCGGGGTGTTTCCGGGAGAGCATCCTCTCTCCATGGGGATGCTGGGGATGCATGGCACCTATGAAGCCAACATGGCCATGCATTATTCCGATCTGGTGATTGCCATCGGCGCACGGTTTGATGATCGGGTGACGGGGAAGGTGTCGGAGTTCTGTCCCTATGCAAAAGTGATTCATGTCGATATTGACCCGACCTCTATTCGGAAAAACATCAATGTCGATATTCCGATTGTGGGCGACTGTAAGACGGTGCTTCGGGAGTTGAACCAGATCCTGCGCGCGACGGTGAATGGGGAACAGAAAGACCTTCGGAAGCCCTGGTGGGATCAAATACGCGAATGGCAGCAGGCCCATCCATTGACCTATCACCAAGAGCAAGACGGACCGATCAAGCCGCAGCAGGTCGTCAAGCGGTTGTATGAGCTGACTAAAGACCGGGACCCAATCGTCTCGACGGATGTCGGCCAACATCAAATGTGGGCCGCACAGTATTTCAAGTTGGCAAAGCCAAATCGATGGTTGACATCGGGCGGGCTTGGCACGATGGGGTTTGGATTTCCTGCCGCAATGGGGGCCCAAGCCGCGTTCCGGAACCGACTAGTCTTGTGTATTGCGGGAGACGGCAGCATTCAGATGAATATGCAGGAAATGGCCACGGCTGTGGTGAGCAAGTTGCCGGTGAAGATCATCATTTTGAACAATGGTTTTCACGGCATGGTCCGCCAATGGCAGGACTTGTTCTACGAAGGGCGTTACGCGTCGAGCGACCTTGGCACGACGCCGGATTTCGTGAAACTGGCGGAAGCCTATGGCGCAGTGGGATTACGGGTCAAGAAGGTCGGAGACCTCGATGCCGTTCTGAAAGAAGCGATGGAGACCGATAAACCCGTCATCGTGGATGTGCCGACCTATCCCTATGAGAATTGTTATCCGATGATCCCTGCTGGCGGCTGCAACCACGAGATGCTCCTGGAAGATCCACCGGAGTTGAAGAAGAAACAGGTCGGTTCGGAAAAAGTGACGCCGGAGGACAAAGATACGGTCCTCACGGCATAGGGAAATCGTCGGCGGATGGCTCTCAGCTGAAAGCATTGTATGGAACACATTATTTCAGTAACGGTTGAAAATAAATTTGGGGTCCTGTCACGGGTCGCTGGGTTATTCAGCGGTCGTGGGTTCAATATCGAGAGCTTGTCGGTTGCTCCGACGCTTGATCCGTCCATGTCTCAGATGACGATTGTGACATCGGGTGATGAGCGGATCATCGAGCAGATCGTCAAACAGCTGAACAAACTCATCGATGTCATCAAGGTCGTGGATTTGAACGAAACGGAGTTTGTCTCGCGAGAGACGGCAATTATCAAGGTGCATACGAAGGATGCGGATCGAGCCGAGGCGCTCAGAATCGTGGATATCTTTCGAGCGAACGTGATCGATTCGACCCCGAGCACCTATACCATTGAAGTATCCGGAGACCCTAAGAAGATTGAGGCGATCATCAACTTGTTACAGCCCCTAGGGATCAAGGATTTGGTCCGTACTGGCCGGGTGGCCGTCGCTCGGGAACCGGCCCGTCCCGTTGCTGTCCAAACGAAGAAGGTTGCCCGCGACTAACGTTCTGCTGCGCACGCAGTGTTACTCTATACTGACGAGATGAGGGAAAGGGTTGGTCATGAAAATTTACTATGATAAGGATGCCGATATTCAGCAGATCCGAAACAAGACCGTGGCCGTGATCGGCTATGGAAGTCAGGGGCATGCCCATGCGCTGAACATGAAGGAAAGCGGTGTGTCGGTCGTGATTGGACTGCGTGAGGGCGCCTCATGGAAAAAAGCTGAGCAGAGCGGACTCAAAGTTATGCCTGTTGCTGATGCTGTGAAGGCTTCCGATGTCGTGATGATTCTGGCGCCAGATGAGGCGCAAGCCGCCATCTATCGGCAAGACGTAGCGCCCAATCTTAAGGCAGGATCCTATTTGGCGTTCGGACATGGTTTCAATATTCACTTTGGGCAAATCGTGCCGCCGGCCTCCATCAATGTCTTTATGGTCGCCCCGAAGGGGCCGGGACATCTCGTTCGTTCCGAGTTTACGAAGGGCAGCGGGGTGCCTTGTCTTTTAGCGATTCACCAGGATCCCAGCGGTACCACGAGGCAGGTCGGATTGGCCTACGCAAGTGCGATCGGCGGTGGACGGGCCGGTGTCATCGAAACGAATTTTCGCGAGGAAACCGAGACTGATCTCTTCGGTGAACAAGCCGTGCTCTGCGGAGGGCTGACGTCGTTGATCCAGGCCGGGTATGAGACGCTGGTTGAAGCCGGATACTCACCGGAGATGGCCTACTTTGAATGTTTGCACGAAGTGAAGCTCATCGTCGATCTGATCTATCAGGGCGGGATTGCCAACATGCGTTACTCGATCAGCACGACGGCAAAATACGGTGATGTGACTCGAGGTCCGCGTGTGGTGACCGAACAGACGAAACAGGAGATGAAGCGGATTCTCGAAGAGATCCAGACTGGACGGTTCGCCAAAGAATGGGTCTTGGAGAATCAAGCCAATCGACCGGTCTACAACGCACTCCTTGCAAAGGGCGAGGCCCATCCTATCGAAGCCGTTGGAGCGAAGCTGCGCGGGATGATGCCGTGGCTCAAGAAGGATCAACTCGTCGATAAAACCAAGAACTGAGGCAAGTCCATGGTGGATCGTGCAGTCGGTGTTCCCTTTGCCAAAGAAGGAATTCCCTTCATTGCAGCTCCTGTCGGCGTTACACTCTTGACAGCATGGCTGGGATGGCCAGTTGTTGCGTTTCTTGGTGGGATTGCGACGCTGTTCTCTGCCTGGTTTTTTCGCAACCCGGCCCGGGTGATCCCACAAGGTCCCAATCTGATTGTTGCACCCGGCGATGGCAAGGTGATCGCCATCGAGGAAGAGTTTGAGCCCCGCTACCTGAAAGAGCGTAGTGTCAGGCTTACGATTTTTTTGAATGTCTTCGATGTCCACATCAATCGTATGCCTTGCGATGGGGTGGTGGAAGGTATTCAGTATCAGCCGGGGTTGTTTTTGGTTGCGAGCAAGCCGGAGGCGACGCTGAGGAACGAACAGAATGCCGTGATGATCAAGACGCACGACGGGATCAAGGTGTTGTGTGTGCAAGTCGCGGGGCTGATCGCTCGGCGAATCGTCTGTTGGATCTCGGATCGGGAGCAGGCGATACGTGGTGAACGATATGGCTTGATCCGGTTCGGGTCGCGCATGGATACGTTCCTTCCGATGGGTACAAAGATTCGGGTGGCGGTGGGTGATCGTGTGAAGGGCGGCGAAACCATTATTGGAGAGTTGCCATGAAAACGGCAGGCTTCAAGAATTCCTTCGGGAAAGATGGGAAACGGCGGAAAGCCGCTATGCATCTCATTCCAAATCTCTTCACGACCGGTAACTTATTTTGCGGCGTGTTCGCCATCCTGTCCGTTTTCAACGGTAACTATCTGGAAGCAGCCATCGCGATTCTTGTCGCCATGATTTTTGACGTATTGGATGGCAAGTCGGCCAGATTGACTAATAGTACGAGTCAGTTCGGGCTGGAGTATGACTCGCTGTCCGATGTGGTGTCATTTGGTGTCGCACCGGGGTTGTTGATCTACTCGTGGGCGTTAAGCGGGCAGGGTACGTTTGGCGTGGCCGTGATGTTTGCCTACGTGGCCATGGGTGCCGTGCGGTTAGCGCGATTCAACTCTACCGTAGCGCTAGCAGATGGGAAGTACTTTACTGGTCTCGCGATCCCAGCCGCGGCCGGGGTGGTGGCGTCGCTGGTGGTCTTTGATCATTACCTCCTCAAGATGGGAGGCGATGTCAGGCCAATCGTGGTTCTGCTCATGACGTTGGCGCTTTCGTTTTTAATGGTCAGCACGATCAAGTATCGCAGCTTTAAAGAGCTGAAGTTTAAGGGCCACCGGCAGATTACCTACCTGGTCTGGGGTATTCTGACGCTGATGCTGGTGGCAGCCTGGCCGGCGGTCATGTTATTTGTCATCTTTGCCGGCTATGCATTGATGGGACCGGTCGAAAAAGTCTTTTCGCTGGTTGCTCCGGCAGCTGGGAAAAAGAGCATCGGAAAAGTCGAGCCTCCGCCGATCGAATCAAATTCATAACGGCGGATAACAGTGGGAGGAACTGAAAAAGTTGTGAACGGCGAAGACGAGGAATAGTACGCGAGCCATCTAGACACGGGGTGGTAAGTGTTGTGAAGAGAGCTGGTGGGTGGTGCAAACCAGCCTAGATGTCGCCGAACTCGCCTCCGAGCCGAATCTCCGAACATGAAGTAGGAGATTCCGCCTTGCCTCCGTAAGAGGCTGAATGAAGGGTTTGACGACCAGTTGGTCCTCAGACCAAATCAGGGTGGTACCACGGAGTGCGTCAAGCCTTCGTCCCTGGGTCTCATAGGGATGGAGGCTTTTGTTTTTACAAGCTGCTGAAAAAGCCTTCCCGCTGCGTTCTCAGTCGTTCGAACCCCTCAACGTACCAAACGCGTACGCCTCGGGGTTCTCACTCCTTGCGGCCTTGCCGGAAGGACTTTTTGAGCAGCTTGCATCGGAGGTCAACCATGACACGCATGATCAAAATTTTCGATACGACCTTGAGAGATGGCGAACAATCGCCTGGCGCCAGTATGAACGTGGAAGAAAAGGTCATGGTCGCCAAACAACTGGCCCGGCTCGGTGTCGATATTATTGAGGCAGGATTTGCCTATAGCTCCCCCGGAGACTTTGAAGCGGTGCGGCGTATCGCACAGGAGGTCGAAGGACCGACGATCTGTAGTCTGGCACGGGCTCGACCCGAAGATATCGATCGAGCATGGGAGGCGTTGAAAGGCGCACCGAAAGTCCGCATCCATACGTTCTTGTCAACGTCCGATATTCATCTGAAGCACCAGTTTCGGATGACGCGGGAGCAAGCCAAGCAGCGTGCTGTGGAGATGGTCCAGCGGGCGCGGGGTTATGTGGATGATGTCGAATTTTCTCCAATGGATGCGAGCCGATCAGATCCCTCGTTTCTCTACGAGGTCATTGAGGCGGTCATCGCTGCCGGAGCTAGCACTGTGAACATTCCTGACACGGTAGGGTACGCCGTCCCACAAGAATTCGGCGCACTGATCAAGGGGATTTGCGACAAGGTCCCCAATGCTAAACAGGCGGTGATTTCGGTCCATTGCCACAACGATCTGGGTGTCGCGGTGGCGAACAGCTTGGCGGCGATTATGAATGGGGCCGGCCAAGTGGAATGTACGATCAACGGAATCGGAGAGCGTGCTGGTAACACATCCTTGGAAGAAATCGCGATGGGACTCCGTACCAGGACGGATTTCTATCAGGCGGATACTCGTATTCGAACCGAGGAAATTGCGAAGACCAGTCGTCTGGTCAGCAAGATCACGGGGATGGTGGTGCAACCCAATAAGGCGATCGTCGGGGCGAACGCCTTTGCCCATACGTCAGGTATTCATCAGGATGGCTTGCTCAAAGAGAAGACGACCTATGAAATTATGCGTCCGGAATCAATCGGACTGGTCGAAAGCCAGATGGTGATGGGTAAGTTGTCTGGGCGTCATGCCTTCCGGCAGCGTCTAGAAGAGTTGGGGTACAAGCTCGGCGAGGCAGAGGTCAACCATGCCTTCGAGCGGTTCAAGAAACTTGCCGATCAAAAGAAAGAGATTTTCGAGGAAGATCTCGAGGTTATTGTCTCCGAAGAGTTGTCGAAGATGGCCGAGCGCATTGGGCTCAAGGGACTACAAGTATCGAGTGGGACGGATCGGGTTCCAACAGCCACGGTCGAACTGGAAATCGACGGCACCCCCATCGTTCAAACCGGGACCGGCGATGGGCCGGTGGATGCCGTGTACCGCACCATTGCGGTCATGACACAGACGAAGAGCAAGTTGCTGATGTATGTCGTGAAGGCCATCACTGGTGGAACAGATGCACAGGGTGAAGTGTCAGTGCGGGTGCAAGAGGATGGTCGGACGGTCACAGGCCACGGCGCCGATACCGATATCATTACGGCGTCTGCTCGGGCGTATATCAGCGCCCTGAATAAGTTGGCCTACCTGGCGACAAAACAGGCGCAAGGCGAGCAGAAGGTGAACTTGATTTGACGCGGATCTCCACGGTACAGTTTCACTGTCTGTGGTGAGGCCTGTTGGATTGAGAGGGCTTGTCCGTGTTCAAGGTGACGCTGGCGGATCGCCCCGAGTTCCTGGCTGGGGACGAGACTCGCTTGCGGGAGATTTTTCACCCTGCCAAGCATCAGCTCAACCTGAATTATAGTCTTGCCCACGGGACATTACCGTCTGGTCAACGCTCGAAGCGCCATGTATTGGCTTCGTCCGAAGTCTATTATTTCATTTCAGGACGGGGCTGCTTCACGATCGACGACCACGTCACACTGATCGAAGCCGGAACGACCATCTATGTGCCGCCGGGAGGGCAACAGTTCGTGGAAAATACCGGAGAGACCGATATTGAGTTTCTCTGCCTCGTCGATCCGGCCTGGCGGATGGAAGATGAAGCGATACTGGAATAGGATCTGAACCGATTGACTCATCGAAAGGAGCACCAGTGAAGGCCAAGATTGCAGTGTTGGCCGGGGACGGAGTGGGGCGCGAGATCGTTCCTGAAGCCGTAAAGGTTTTGAAGGTGATCGCAGAGAAATATGGACATTCATTCGAATTTACGTCCGCTGATATCGGTGGGCAGGCGATCGACAAGTTTGGCGTACCTCTGCCGAAGGACACCTTGGCGCTTGCCAAGCAAAGCGATGCGGTTTTGCTGGGCGCCGTCGGGGGGCCTCGATGGGAGAGCTTGGAGTACAGCCTGCGACCGGAACGCGCGCTGCTCGGAATCCGGGAAGCCTTAGGACTCTATGCCAACTTGAGGCCGGCGAAGCTCTATTCGAATTTGGTGGATGCATCCACATTGAAGCGCGAGGTTGTCGAGGGGATCGATATCCTCGTGATCCGCGAGCTCACCGGCGGTATCTACTTTGGCAAACCGAAAGGGATCGAAAAGTTGCCGAACGGCGAAGAGCGAGGGGTCAATACGGAAGTCTATACAACGGAAGAGGTTCGACGGATCGCCAAGGTGGCGTTTGAGGCGGCGCGGAAACGGCGCAAGAAGGTCACCTCGGTCGACAAGGCGAATGTGTTGGAATCATCCGAGCTGTGGCGCAAGGTGGTCATCGACGTCCACGCGTCCTATCCGGACGTTGAACTGGGACATATCTATGTGGATAACGCTGCCATGCAACTGGTGCGGAACCCACGACAATTTGACGTGCTGCTCTGCAACAACATGTTCGGAGACATTCTGAGCGATGAAGCGGCGATGCTGACCGGCTCGATCGGTATGTTGCCATCGGCGAGTATCGGGGCCAAGGTCGGCCTCTTTGAGCCGATTCACGGGAGTGCCCCGGATATCGCAGGGAAAAATATCGCGAACCCCATCGCCACGATCTCATCGGCTGCCATGATGCTGTCGTATGCCTTCCAACTCGATCAAGAAGCGGAAGCCATCGAACAGGCCATCGTGAAAACCCTCGACCTTGGTTATCGAACCAAAGATATTCAGAGCCCCGGAGCAAAGATTGTCGGGACTGTGGAGATGGGCGAGGCGATTGTCCGAAACTTGAATTAGTCCTCGACGCTGAACCATGGCAACCATTCTTTCCACATGGATGATCAGAACCCTCGCCGGCAACGGCGAACCTGGTTGTACGGGAGACGGCGGACCTTCAATGCAGGCCTGTTTGAACGAGCCGAAGGGTGTGACGATCGATTGCCACGGGAATGTCTATGTCGCCGATTCCGAAAATCATCTCGTTCGCAAAGTCGATCGTGCCACCGGTATTCTATCAACCGTAGCTGGGACGTTCGGCGGGGAGCACATGCATGCGGCTGTACAACGGGACGCTCCCGTCCCACTCACGGATGAAGACCCTTTGGCCGATGATGCTGGCGAACGTAGTCCCGCAAAATTTACTCAACATGCTGATGTGAGCGGAACGGTCCGGTATTGGACGAATCATGCAGCCGCGTCTCCCAACCGGTATGGCGGAGACGGCGGGCCAGCGGTGAGTGCCCATCTCAACTTCCCTACGGCGGTCGTGGTGGATCGGGAGGGGAATCTCTATATCGCCGATACGATGAATCATCGTGTGCGGATGGTCGATTCTGAAACCGGGATCATTTCGACCGTGGCCGGAACTGGTCAGGCACGATTCTCCGGCGATGGCGACCCTGCCAACCAGGCGGCACTCAATGAACCAGCGGCGCTGGCCATCGACAACGAGGGCCGACTCTATATCGCCGATCAAAGCAATCATCGTGTACGGATGGTCGATCTCAAGACTGGTGTGATTCAGACGATTGCTGGAAACGGGATTGCGACGTACGATGGTGATGGGAAGCAAGCGATCGAGATCGCTCTTGCCGGTCCCAGTGGATTGGCTTTGGTGGCTGATCGGCTCTATGTTGCTGATACGTTCAATGGCCGAGTGCGATGCGTCGAACTCTCGTCGGGATTGATGACCACGGTGGCCGGCGACGGCGGAGTCTATCGATATGAGTCGCCATCGGATGCGCCGTCAGCCAGCCTTTCGCGCCCGACTGGAATTGCATTCGATCATGAGGGACATCTCTTTCTGACCGATTCAGATAATCATGTCATCCGGCAGTGGGATTGGGAATCGGGGGTGGGCTTCTGCGTCGCGGGGCAAGGCGTTCCATCCTATTCCGGCGATGGCGGCGTCGCACGAGAAGCAAGTTTGTGTTACCCATTCGGTATCGTTGCCGATCGCGACGGGGCGCTGCTGGTGGCCGACACCTTTAATCATCGTATTCGCGTATTGGCATTGGAGTAGGCGCTTCATGATCAAGAAGAAACCAGGGTATACGGTGGCCGTTCTTGGAGCCACCGGCGCGGTTGGGCAAGAAACGCTGGAGATTTTAGAGGAGCGGAAATTCCCACTTGCCAGCCTCCGGCTTTTTGCATCTAAACGGTCAGCCGGCGAGGTGATGACCTGTCAGGACAGGGAGTGGACAGTTGAAGAGCTGACCGAATCCTCATCGTTCGAGGGAGTGGACTTGGCGTTTATCTCGGCTACTGATGCCATCAGCAAAGAGTATGGCCAGCGATTGGGCGCGGCTGGAATCGTCGTCATCGACGATAGTGCTGTGTTCCGGATGGATGATCAGGTTCCTTTGGTGGTTCCCGAAGTGAATGCCGCAGCATTAGGCTTGATGCCTCGAGGAATCGTGGCTATTCCAAACTGTACGACCACTCCGTTGGTGATGGCGCTCAAGCCCCTTCATGACGCGGTGGGGGTGAAGCGTGTGGTGGTGACGACGTTTCAGTCCGTTTCGGGGACGGGTTCGGCAGCGATGGACGAGCTGATGGAGCAAACCAAAGATCTCCTGGCGTTTCGAGACATCAAAATCGAAGTCTATCCCCACCAGATTGCCTTCAATCTATTGCCGCACATCGGCTCGTTTAATGATGGGGGTGACTGTTCGGAGGAGGTGAAGATTGCCAAGGAAACGCGAAAGATTCTCAATGCACCGGGCCTTCGGGTCACCGCCACGACCGTACGGGTTCCCGTGCTGCGCTGCCATTCTGAGGCAATCAATGTTGAATTGGAGCGTCCATTGACGGCGAACGAGGCGCGTGCTGCACTGGCAGCCATGCCCGGTGTGATTGTCTATGACGATCCAGTGAAGAAACTGTATCCGATGCCGCTCGATGCGACCGGAAAAGATGAGGTCTATATCGGTCGCGTACGGGAGGATGAATCGATCACGAACGGCCTCAATCTGTGGGTGGTCTCCGACAATCTTCGCAAAGGAGCCGCTCTGAATGCCATTCAGATCGCAGAATATTTGGTCAAAAACTAGCCAGGATGCTCAACCCATTTGGTGGCAAGGAAGGGCGGAGCGAGTAAAGAGGTGATGCGTGGAGGATTCGTGTCCAGCCTATGCCACGCTGATAAAACAGGCTCTTCTCAGGGTGTACGTTGGGCCTGTGTGTGATGCAAGAGCAACGCGGTTGAGCTTAGTCGGTCGCCTGTAAACTGGGATGAAAATTGATGCCGGAATGGACCCCCTTCGGCAAGATTCTGATCGGAATCGGGTTAGGTATTGTTGCACTCGGGGTTCTGTTGGTCGTTGTGGACCGAATTCCTGGATTAGGGAACGCCTTCAGTTGGCTCGGCAAGCTGCCGGGCGACCTCTCTATCAAGCGTGAGAGCTTCAGCTTCTATTTCCCTATCGCGACAAGTATTGTTCTCAGCATCCTTCTGAGTCTGCTATTCTATTTTATAGGATGGCTCTTTCGCCGATGATAGCCGCGCGGTTCTGGGCCGGCGCAGCGGGAGTGGGGATCTGCCTCGGCTCGATCATGATGCCGGAGGCGGGGGCGTCGCAATCGATTCGCGTGCTATTGGCTCCTGATGTCCAGCAGCTGGAGGTACATACCGATCAGACCATTTGGGTCACTGATGAACATGATGAGGCATGGTCGTATCGGCCTGTTTTGCGGATTAAGGTGCGTGGCCGTGCGTTGATTCTCAATGGCAAACCGGTCGTGAGTGATCAGCTGACGCTACGGGCTGGGAACCACGACCTCAAGCTCTGGCTCAATGGGAACGGCAGGAGTACAGCACTGCATGCGAGTGATGACAAAGGTGGCCTACAGATCAGTGGGGTGATCCAGCTGGTTCGGCGAGGGAAGGGGCTGCTCCTCGTCAATCATGTCGATTTGGAAGAGTATGTCAAAGGGGTGGTACCGGCGGAGGTCAATTCTGCTTGGCATCCCGAGATGTTGAAGGTTCAGGCCGTCGCTGCCAGGACCTATGCGCTGTACCAACATATGCTCAGTGCCACACGGGACTACGATGTCGTTGCCAGTACCCAAGATCAGGTCTATCGTGGCCGTCACGGTATCGATGAACGGGTGATACAGGCGGTAGAATCGACGAGAGGCTTGGTGGTGGCGTACCAAGGTGCTCCGATCTATGCGGCGTTCTCGTCGACTGCCGCAGGAATCACGGAAGATGCCATGAATGTGTGGTCGAAGGATCTCCCGTATTTGAAAGGTGTCGAATGCCCGTTCGATCTCGAGTCTCCGTTTTATCAATGGAAGGCTTCCGTCAAGCTCGACACGTTGGAAAAGAATTTGCGGCAACGAGGATTTGCGGTAGGAACAATCTCGGCAATCACACCGCTTGCTTATAGCCGTGCCGGACGAGTGGCGACCATACGGATTGTGCACTCGAGCGGGGAGTTGACGCTACGGGGCGAAGACCTGCGTAAAGCGGTAGGGTATACGGTGGTGCCCAGTACGCAATTTACCATCGAATCGGTCGGGCAGGATGTCGTCTTCTCCGGCTACGGAGCCGGTCATGCGGTTGGCCTGTGCCAGTGGGGCGCGAAAGAGTTGGCGGAATTGGGCTATTCTTTTTCGAGCATTCTTCGTTACTACTATCCTGGGACAGAGATTCAGGATGCGTCATTGACTCAAGCACCTCCTGTGCCTCCGATCCCTGCGGCACCTCCATCCTGATGCAACTCTCCGAGTTTGATTTTCCGTTCGATCCATCCCTGGTCGCGTCGGAGCCCGTTATCCCGCGTGACCGCGCGAGATTGCTGGTGTTGGACCGAGCAACCCAACAGCTGACCCATCGTCATGTCGCCGAGCTTCCTGCATTGTTGGAGCCGGGTGACCTTCTTGTCGTGAACGACACAAAGGTGATGGCCGCACGAGTATCTGGAGTCAAGAAGCCGACTGGGACATCGGTCGAGGTGTTGTTCGTGAAGGATCTTGGTCAGGGCCGGTGGGAAATCATGGTGAAAGGTTCGTTCCGCGCTGGCCAGGTTATTGAATTCGATCAACAATCTCGCGCAACTATCGTGAAGCGTGATGCAACAGGCACCGAAGTGTTGGTAGACAGTCCGGTTCCAATGACACAATTATTTCAAGCACGAGGGGTCATGCCGCTTCCGCCGTACATTAAGCGCGCAGCGACGCAGGAAGATCATCGCTGGTATCAGACGGTCTTTGCTAAACACGAGGGTGCGATTGCTGCCCCGACGGCGGGGCTTCACTTTACGGAAGACTTGTTTAGACGACTGCGCGAAGCCACGATCAACATGGCGACGGTGACGCTCCATGTTGGCCCCGGCACGTTCAAACCGGTGGCGACCGAGCGAATTGAGGATCACCAGATGGGAGTAGAAGGATTCACGATCAGCGAAGATACTGCGAAAGTGGTCCAGGCGACCAAACGGGCCGGTGGCCGAGTGGTGGCTGTCGGTACGACAGTGGTTCGTACGCTTGAAACGGTTGCCAAAGAAAAGGGGGAGGTCGTTCCGATGTCCGGCGAGAGCCGGCTCTTCGTCACACCGGGATTCCAGTTCAAGATCGTCGATGCTCTCATGACGAATTTCCATCTCCCACGGACCACGCTATTGATGCTGGTGTCCGCCTTCGCCGGAATCGAGCCCATTCGCACGGCCTATGAAGCAGCAGTTAACGAACGGTATCGCTTCTATAGCTACGGTGATGCGATGCTAATTCTCTAGCTGCCTATTGAGCCAGCCAGCATAGCTTAACAAAACGAGCTGGCTTTACAGCAGTTCGCGGCGGATGATAACCGGCAGCTTCGCTTTCATGGACTGTTGGAATGAGACCAGGGCTCGTTGCTGTTTCTGCAAGAGCATGTCATCCAACACTCGTTGCTTGGCCCCAGCCATCTTCGCGGGGTCGTTACTATCCGCAGGTCTGGTTATGAGCGATTGCCCTTCGGCGATCTCTTCGGGGGTGAGCGCAACGGAATCCCGAACGATCATTCGCGCTTTATTGGCCAGGACTTCTTGGTGTTGCATCGACTCAAACGAGGCTGGCGTGAGATGATTCGCGGCGAGGACGCGCTTGTAGAGCTCTGGGTCGAAGGCGCCGTTTTTCTGAAAGACCGGCATTTGTATGATCAGCTCACGCAAATCGGCATCAGAGACCCGCACGCCCATTTCTTCGGCTGCGATGATCCAGATACGACTGTCGACCAGTTGTCCGACGACGAAGTCCTTGAACTCTTCTTCCTTGAAATCGGTCTTGACGTTGTCTTTGTAGAGGCGGTGCATGTTTTCGTAGGTGCGCTTAAATTCGTCGAGGGAGACCGATTGATCCCCGACCGTGGCAACGGGTCCGCCAGCTTGTTCACCGAATCCCCACCAGCCCATCGTAATTATGAAAGCAACAGCCAGGGTCCCCATGATGGACTTGAGGAGCCACGGGTAGTTGTGAGCAGCATCGCGCATCGTCTTAATCATCTGAATCCTCTTCCTTTTGTGAAGCCAACAGTGTACTTATGGATAACCTGGAAGACAAGAGCCGCTTTTAATGAGGATGTCAGGAGATGTGTTGGAGTCGCTGGTTTCGGGAGTGTGCCGAAGGGTCGTATCTTTCAGGGAGAGTCATGAGAGGATTCAGGATGGCTCCGAACGCAACGCTCCCAAAAAGATTGTACTTTATTTGTGCAAGTTGCTGTTTTTTGCTATACTTTGCGACTAATTAGAAGGAGATCCCTTGGTAGGGGATGGGTTAACCGCGACGTCGCTAGAAGCAAGAGTCTATCCGAAGGCCCATGTCCTGAATAGATTCATCGCGAAGTTAATTGATCTGTTCATTGTCGTCGCTGCCGGCGAAATCGCTCCTCCGGTCGGCTTTCTTTCAGGCTTGGCCTACATTTTAATAGCTGACGGGTTTGCAGGAGGAAAAAGTATCGGCAAACGGTTGGTCGGTCTGCAAACTATGCGATTGGATGGCCGAGATACAGCTGGCTTCCGAGAATCGATCATCCGGAATCTTCCACTGGGCGGTGCCCAGATAGCGTATGCGGTCCCATATGTTGGATGGCTCGTCGCGCTGGCTATTTTAGCGTTTGAAAGTTTTTTGATCATTGGGAATGAGCAAGGTCGTCGGCTGGGTGATGAAGTAGCAAGAACTCACGTGTTAGACGCCGGTCAACTTTCGGTTCCGGATTAGTTCCGTCGTACACGAAGCACACAGGCTGGGTGCTGGATTGCTCAGCCAAGATGAAGGGAGAGACACCGTGGGGTTTCCGGGAAACATGTTTGGGTGGTTCTCCGACGACCTAGCGATTGATTTGGGCACTGCGACCACCCTTGTGTATGTCCATGGGAAGGGGATTGTTCTCAATGAGCCCTCCGTAGTCGCAGTTGAAAAGAAAAGCGAAAAAGTGCTGGCCGTCGGTACCGAGGCGAAGAAAATGCTCGGCCGCACGCCCGGGAATATTGTCGCCGTTCGGCCGATGAAGGAAGGCGTGATCGCCGATTTCGAGATGGCCGAGCAAATGTTGAAACATTTCATCCGTAAAGCCCACAATCGCAGCGCGTTTGTGCGGCCACGCATCATTATCGGTGTGCCCTCCCGCATCACGCAGGTGGAGCAGCGGGCGGTGCGCGACTCGGCGGAATTGGCCGGGGCCCGAGAAGTCTATTTGATTGAAGAGCCGGTTGCTGCTGCGATTGGGGCCGGATTGCCGATCACGGAGCCGTCCGGCAACATGGTCGTCGATGTGGGAGGCGGGACGACGGACATTGCGGTTATTTCGCTCGGCGGGATCGTGTACAGCGAGTCTGTCAAGGTCGCCGGCGATCGGATGGACGAAGCGATCATGAATTACATCAAGAAGAAGTACAATCTGCTCATCGGCGAACATATGGCGGAACGGATTAAGTTTGAAATCGGGTCCGCCTACCCATTCGAGGAGCGGAAAACCATGATGATCAAGGGTCGGGATTTGATTTCCGGCATTCCCCGCACGTTGGTCATTGATGACGCTGAGATTCGTGAAGCGTTGCAAGAGCCCATCGGAACGATCGTGAATGCGATCAAGATTGCGTTGGAAAACACCCCGCCTGAACTGGCTGGGGATATTATCGATCGCGGGATCGTATTAACCGGAGGCGGGTCGCTCCTGAAGGGGATGGATACCCGGTTCCGCGAAGAAACGAATTTACCGATTATTACGGTCGATGATCCGCTGACTTCCGTGGTGTTGGGAGTCGGCAAGATTCTCGACGAACTGGATCTTCTCCGGAAAGTATCAGTCATGTCTCAAGCGAACAACCTCCGGTAAGGTTCCATCCCTTATGCGGATGGTCAATTTACGCGTATCGTACAACGCTCGGCGTATCGCTCTCGGTCTTGCCGTCATTCTCGTGCTCGGCTTCCTGCTTCTACCCGGCCAACTCCAAAGTGTCTTTCAATCGATAGGCAGTCCCCTAGGATGGGTTATCAGTTGGCCGCTCCAGGCCGTGGCTGGGATCCATGATCGGATCGCCGATATCTGGGGACGATACGTGGCCCTCCAAGGGGTTGAAGAAGAAAATCAGCAGTTGAAGCGAGAGCTGGATCTGCTCAAGGAACAAAATGGGCAACTACGAGAAGCGTCGGCGGCGACGGAGCGGCTGTCAGCGCTGCTGGAGTTTAAAAGGCAAGCCCTTCCCACATCCGTGGCCGCCCAAGTGATCGGACGTGATATCGGTAATTGGTATAAGACGATCATTTTGAACAAAGGGGCATCCGACGGGATTCAATCAGACCAGGGCGTGATTACTCCGGCAGGTGTGGTCGGGCGCATCGTCAAGACAACGGCCTCCACGGCCGTTGTCCTGCTCGTGACAGATCCCAATAATGCGATCGCCGGACTTATCCAACGTACGAGAGATGAGGGAATCGTCGAAGGGACGACGCAGGGACAGGCCCGGCTCAAGTACATCCCGCTGTTGTCCAACGCACGGCCGGGTGATCACGTTGTCACGTCAGGACTGGTTGGGGGGTTTCCTCGCGGTATCCCGATCGGCACGATCATACGAATCGATAAAGAAGAGGAAGCGCTGTTCCAATCTGCGGAGCTTTCTCCGGAGGTAGATCCGAATCGGGTTGAGGACGTCTTAGTTATTCGGTCCTTCCCGCTTCCGACCGAGGGAGAGAGACTTAGCGTTCCAAAGCCCAAGCCATGAAAGCGCTTATTTATTGTACCGTCATCGTTGGTCTTGTGCCGGTTCAGTCTGTCCTTCTCTCGCACCTCAGCGTGTGGGGGGTGAAGCCGGATCTGGGTTTTGTAGCGGTGTGTTTGATCGGTCTCATAGCAGGAGAGCTCGATGGCTTGTTGGTCGGGCTCGCACTTGGATGGGCGATGAGCCTGTTCTCCGCACAAGACCTGATTTCGAGCGTGATCCTCAAGGGAGCCGTAGGGTATATCGCTGGTCTCGCAGGCCGGCAGGTGGTGTATCTAAGCCCCGTTGTGCTCGTTATTGGGCTGCTCGTTGTCTCGTGTGTGATCGGACTGGTGACGCCGCTTGCCCTGACGCTCAGCCCTCAGCAAGATCTATGGTGGGCTGCCTGGACGGTCGTACTGCCACAAGCTTGCCTTGATGCGGTCATTGGAGGAGTGATCTACTGGCTGATGTGGAGTCGGTTGAATATTGAGCAGGTGATGTCCGAATCTCGAATCTAGGCGTTCAGTATGGCGACTGTGCACTATCCTGAAGCAGAATTTGGCGACCTCCATCGACGGCTTTTCATTCTCCGTGTGGGGCTCTTGTTGGTGGTGGCGCTGCTCGGTCTTCGCCTCTGGCATCTTCAAATTCGTGAAGGGCCGTACTATCGAGACTTGTCGGAAAACAATCGTACCAGACTGGTGCTGCTCGAACCGGCACGTGGCCTGATCTATGACCGGCACGGTGTTCTCTTGGCGAATAACGTCCCGAGCTTCAGCCTCTACGTGACGCTGGAAGACGTGAAGGATCGCGAAGCGTTAATTCAGCAGTTGAGCAACTTGCTCGGCTTTGACCCGACCCTCGTTCGAAAAAAAATGACCGCCAGAGGCAGCAAGCTGCTTCCGCGCAAGATCAAAGACCGTATGACCTTGCGCGATGCCATGTTGGTGGAATCCAACCGTCTCGATATGCCTGGGGTCATGATTCAGGTCGAGTCGCAGCGCAATTATCCAGGTGGAATGACGGCGGCCCATCTCCTGGGCTATGTGGGAGAAATTTCAGCGGATCAATTGGAGAAACCCGAGTTTGTGGATCTCCACCAAGGCAGCATTGTGGGGCAATATGGTGTGGAAAAGTCTTATGATCGACACATGCGTGGAATGGCTGGACAAAAGAACGTCGAAGTCGATGCGCTTGGCCATGAGAAGAAAGCTGTGGTTGTCGAGAGACCGCAAGCAGGAAATGACCTCTACCTCACGATCGATGTGCGGCTCCAGAAGGTTGCCGAGGATCTACTGGGTGGAGAATACGGCGCCATCGTCGCGCTTGATCCCAACAGCGGTGATATTCTGGCGATGGCCAGCCGTCCGGGCTTTAACCCAAACGTGCTCTCACGGGAACTGACTGCAAAGCAGTGGGTGGAAATCGTGCAGGACGAAGGACGTCCCTTGAACAATCGAGCCTCACAGGGGCAATACCCCCCCGGTTCTACCTTCAAGATTCCTATGGCCGTCGCCGCGTTGGAGACAAAAACGATGTCGCCCTCCAGTACCGTGTTCTGTAATGGGGGATACCAGTTTGGCAAGCGGGTGTATCATGACTGGAAAGCCAGCGGGCACGGGTACGTTGATCTGCACAATGCGTTAGTTCATTCGTGTGACGTGTACTTTTATACGATCGGTCAACGGATGGGGATCGATGTGATGGCCGAGTTTGGGAAGGATTTCGGGCTTGGAAAGGCCACAGGCGTGGAGTTGCCATCGGAGCGATCCGGTATCATGCCATCAACTGCCTGGAAACAAAAGGCCAAGCATGAGCAGTGGTTGCCTGGCGAGACTATTTCAGCCGCCATTGGACAGGGCTATGTGACGGTGACACCATTGCAGATGGCGAGTCTCGTCGGTACGGTGGCGAACAATGGCGTGATCTACCGGCCTCGTCTGGTGCAGGCGGTCATGGATCGAACGTCGGGGAACCTTCAAGAGTTGCCGGCCGTTCCGCGTGGAAAAATCAATGCGAAACCGGAAACCTTTCGCATCATCAAGGACGCGCTCGCCGACGTCGTCACCAAGGGCACGGCGACGAGGGCGAAATCCTCTATGGTGACGATCGGTGGAAAGACGGGCACGGCTCAGGTGGCGGCGCTCCGAACCGGACCGGAAGAAAATATTCCAAAAAAGCTCAGAGACCATGCGTGGTTCGTCGCCTTTGCGCCGGTGGAATCGCCGAAGATCGCCGTCGCCGTGCTTGCGGAACATATGGGGCACGGTGGGGCCGCCGCGGCTCCTCTTGCGAAGGAAGTGATTGAAACATATATGAAGCTCGCTCCACAGGTGCCAGCCGTCACCTCGGATCTATCCAGCGTGAAGAGGTCGGAGCGATCCGCGAAAGACTCATGATCGATCGATTGACTGAACATCGAGGACTCGATAGTTTTGACATCCGTTATGTTGCCTTGATCCTGGCCATCCTGGGGATCGGTGTGTTGTCCATTTATAGCGTCACGCATGGGCAGAAGGGTGGGATGGCGCCGTATTATCTCAAGCAGTTGGTATGGATCGGTCTCGGTGCGGCGGCCTTTCTCGTCATGTGGGCATCGGACTACCATTCTCTTGCGCGGTTTGCCTATCCCGCCTACGCTGTGATCTTGCTGATGCTGGTGTTTGTATTATTCGAAGGGCGAACCAGCAAGGGCGCGCAGCGGTGGATCGCGCTGGGCCCGTTTACATTTCAACCGTCTGAATTCGCCAAGCTTATCCTCATCTTGGTGTTGGCTCATTACTACTCGAAGGCCCCGCGTGTAGGGTGGCTGCAGCGTGTCATCGTTCCGGGGTTGTTAGTGTTGCCTGGTCTCCTCCTCATTTTAAAACAACCCGACTTGGGGAGTGGGCTCAGCTTTGTCGCGGTGTATGCCGCGATGTTGCTCATGGTGGGCGTTCGTTCGAAAGCCTTAGGGTTTATACTGCTCTTCTCGATCATGCTGTTCCCGTTTGCTTGGGAGGGTGTGTGGGGGTCCTTGCATGATTACCAGCGACAGCGCATTATGGCGTTTGTCGACCCCGGTTACGACCCTGGCGGGAAGGGGTACCATGCTCTGCAATCGAAGATCGCGATTGGCTCCGGGGAACTACTGGGGAAGGGGCTCTACGGCGGCACCCAAAGTCAGCTGAAGTTTTTGCCGGAAGGCCATACCGATTTTGTATTCGCCGTCTTTGCAGAGGAATGGGGCTTTCTCGGCGTGCTGGTCTTGTTGACATTGTTTGTGGGGCTGATTTGGCTCTCGCTGGAGATCGCGTCCAAGGCGAAGGATCAACTTGGAGCACTGCTTGCCGTGGGGATCGTGGCGATGTTGTGTTTCTGTGTCGTGGTGAATATCGGCATGACGGTGGGGATGTTTCCGATCGTCGGCATTCCCCTGCCCTTGGTGAGCTACGGTGGAAGCGCCACGATTATGACCATGGCGGCATTAGGCTTGTTATTGAACGTCAAGCGGAAGAGGTTAAGCCTGTTTTATTAAACGGTGACCGATCAGGCGGAACGCTCGAGTTTCGTCATTCGGAGAAGCTACTATCGAAAGCCGGGAGCGCCGGTGTGTGGAGCGAGTGACGGACCTGGGCTTGGGCCTGCGTTCTACCGCTCTCAACCGAGTCCTGTGGCTTGCAGACCAAAGGAGTCAATATGGGAAGTGAAATTGCGATCACCGTTGCGCGGGAAGAAACCCGTGTGGCCGTGCTGGATGGCGGAGTCGTTACCGACTTGTTCGGAGACCGCGCGAAGCATAAGGATTTTGTCGGAAATATCTATAAGGGAAAGGTGGCCAAGGTCTTGCCGGGGATGCAAGCTGCGTTTGTGGATATCGGCCTGGACAAGGCGGCGTTTATGCATGTCTCGGATCTACTAGTGGATGCCGAGCCTGGGGACATGCTGGTTGAGGCCGAAGCCGAAGAAGACGATAAAGACTCGGATATGCCCCGGCCGAAGCGTCAGAGCGCGAAGCCGATCGAACAACTGCTCAGTGAAGGCCAGGAGTTGATGGTTCAGATTTCAAAGGGCCCGATCGGCACCAAGGGGTCGCGCGTGACGGCCTACGTCTCGCTTCCAGGACGCTATCTGGTTTTTATGCCGAACGTCGACCATATCGGCGTGTCTCGGCGAATTCCGCGGGATGAAGAACGGGCGAGACTGAAAGAGATCATGCGCCGGGTGAGGCGCCCTGGGTTTGGTTATATCGTGCGGACGGTCAGTGAAGGCGTCAAGGAAGATGAATTGAAGTCCGATGTCGACTTTCTCCACGTTCTTTGGCAGGACATTTTGACGAAGCGAGAACGTTTGCCAGCTCCCGCATTGTTGCATTCGGATTTGAGCTTGAGCTTCCGTGTCGTGAGGGACTTGTTCGGCAAAAAGGTGGATCGATTATGGATTGATTCACGAGAGGAATACGAAGCCATTCGAGGCTTTGTGCAGCGATTTTCTCCTGAACAGACCTCGCGGATTCATTTCTACGATAAGGATGCGCCCTTGTTCGAGCATCTCGGGGTGGAGCAAGAAATTGCCCGCGCAATGAGCCGGAAAGTCTGGCTCAAGTCGGGAGGGCATCTCGTGATCGATCATACCGAAGCGATGACGGTGATCGATGTCAATACGGGACGCTTCGTGGGGAAGCGAGATCAAGAAGAGACGATCCTTCGCAACAATCTCGAGGCAGCCAAAGAGGTCGCCTATCAATTGAAGTTGCGGGGCATCGGCGGCATTATCATTGTCGACTTTATCGATATGGAGCGGGAGAAGAATCGGGATAAGGTCTATCATGCGTTGGTGGATGCCATGGCATCGGATAAGGCGAGAACGAGGATTTCCAGGATTTCCGACCTCGGCCTGATCGAAATCTCACGTGAGCGGGTACGAGAGGATCTGTTACGGTCGCTGTCAGAGCCGTGCCGCTATTGCGAGGGCCGTGGATACACGAAGTCTCCTACGACCGTGGCGTACGAAATTTTCCGCGAGATCCGACGGATTGAATCATCGACTGATCAGCAACGGATTTTCGTGGGAGCCCATCCCACAGTGGCGGAATTGTTACAAGACGAAGAACGACACGGAGTGGAAGTATTGGAGCGAGACTGTTCCGCGAAAATCATCGTGACACCGGATAATCAGTTGCATCTTGAACAGTACGATCTGGTCGTGTTCTAGTTGAGCGTCATCGCTGCCGCCGCTTGTGTCGGGGGAGATGTGCTGCCTGCCGGACCCTCCAACTGTTGAAACGAACTTCCTCCTGATGTTCAAGACCGATCATGGATGATGCATCTTTGACCTCCTGGCTCACGCTTCAAGCGGTTGACGGTGTCGGCGATCGCACCCTTCTCAAGCTGATCCATGCGTTTGGAGCGCCCGATGCGGTGCTCGGCGCAACGATGGATGACTTAATTGGTATCGGTTGCAGTCCGGAACTGGCTGAATCTGTGCGGCGAGGCCCAGAATCGAGTATCCGGCGGCAGATCGATAGCCAAGTGAAGACAGTTGAACGCCTCAAGATCCAAACCCTCACCCTGTTCGATCGATCCTATCCGGCCCGTCTGAAGGCCATTCCCGATCCGCCACCATTGTTATATGTGAGCGGAAGCGTCTTGCTGAAGGACGAGGTCGCGGTGGCGATCGTGGGTGGACGGCGGGCGACGCCATCAGGCAGACTCATCACCGAGGAGATTGCGAAGGATTTGGCAGGATGTGGGGTGACGATCGTGAGCGGCCTCGCTCGTGGAATCGATGCCGCGGCGCACCGAGGCGCGCTAACGGGGAAGGGCCGCACGATTGCAGTACTGGGGTGCGGCATTGATCGGACCTATCCATCAGAGCATCACACGCTGAGGCGGAACATCGAATCGCATGGCGCCGTCATCTCCGAATTGCCGATCGGTGCTGCGCCGCAAAGTCATCACTTCCCTCGAAGGAATCGGATCATCAGTGGGCTGTCATTGGGCGTGCTCGTCGGTGAAGCCGCAACTGACAGTGGTTCCTTGATCACCGCAAAACTGGCGTTGGAGCAAGGTCGAGAGGTGTTTGCCGTACCCGGTTCCATCAAGGAAGAAGCCTGTCGTGGATCAAATCGCTTGATCAAAGAGGGGGCGAAACTGATTGAAGGGGCCCAAGACATTCTCGATGAGATTCTTCCACAAATCGATGCGCGGCAACGGGCCATGCTGCATCTTGACGAAGCCGTGATGGACGCGCGCGCACCATTAGTAAAAGAAGATGCGTTGGTATATGACGCCCTGTCCTATGAGGCGCGATCCGTCGATGCCGTCATCGAGAGCACAGGACTGAGCGCCGCGCAAGTATCGGCGACATTGCTTTCGTTAGAATTGAACGGGCGGATCCGCCAACTTCCCGGTCAACAATACATTCGCCTTTAGCAGGAGACTGGACCATTCCGCCGGCGTTGAACTGAGTTTGTGAGCATCCGTGGGTGAGCGGATTGTTGCCGACTGCCATTCTAGTTGCACGAAACTCCGATATTTGGTACGGATGATAGAATCCTTGAGAGGCAGACGGAGTTGTCATGGCAAAAACTTTGATCATTGTTGAGTCGCCGACCAAGGCGAAGACAATTACGAAATATCTGGGACGCGGCTATACCGTCATGGCCTCGGTGGGGCATATCAAGGATCTTCCGACCAGCAAGTTGGGCGTCGATATCGAGCATGATTTCGAACCGCAGTACGTCACGATCAAAGGCAAGTCGAAGGTGTTGGCCGAGATCAAGAAGAAGGCTGAAGAAGCCGACAAGATCTTTTTGGCACCGGACCCAGATCGGGAAGGGGAGGCGATTGCCTGGCACCTTGAGCAAGAGCTGCTCGGAAAATCGAAGAAGAAAAAGAAAGATGGGAAGATCTTTCGGGTCCTCTTCAACGAAATTACGGAATCAGCCATCAAGCGTGCGCTCCAGTCGCCGGGCGAGATCGATATGAAGCGGGTGAATGCCCAGCAGGCACGCCGCGTGCTGGATCGCATCGTGGGGTATCAAGGCAGCCAGTTACTGTGGAGTAAGGTTCGGCGCGGGCTCAGCATGGGACGAGTGCAGTCGGTGGCCATGCGGTTGATTTGCGAGCGAGAGGCAGAGCGGGAAGCCTTCCGAACTGAAGAGTATTGGTCGATCATTGCGCTGCTGGCCGGAACCAATCCACCGTCATTCGAGGCGAAACTCCACAGTATCAACGGCGAAGAGGCGTCGATTGAAAACGCTGAGCAAGCCGGCCGCATCGTCGGTGAGATTCAAGGCAAGGCCTTCGTCATCCAATCCATCGAGCGCCGAGAAAAGAAACGGAATCCCGTCGCGCCGTTCATTACCAGCCGTTTGCAGCAGGAAGCCTCCAGAAAGTTGCACTTTTCGCCGAAGAAAACGATGACGCTGGCGCAGCAGCTCTACGAGGGTATCGAAATCGGAGCTGAAGGCGCGACCGGTCTCATTACCTATATGAGAACTGACTCGCCCCGTATTTCCAACGAAGCGATGGCCGATGCCCGCGAGGTGATTCAGTCCCGATTCGGTGCGAACTATCTTCCAGGCACGCCGAATGTCTATAAAACATCGAAAGCTGCCCAGGAAGCGCACGAAGCCATCAGGCCGACGTCGGCGAGCCGCGATCCCGAGTCGATCCGCCAGTACTTGGATCACGATCAGTACAATCTCTATAAGTTGATCTGGAATCGGTTCATCGCCTCGCAGATGGTGCCGGCCATCTTGGATGTCACGCGTATTGATTCAACACCGGTCAGCACCAAGGAGCGGTACGTGTTCCGTTCTACCGGAACGGTCGTGAAGTTTCCCGGCCATACGATCGTCTACATGGAGGGTGTTGACAAAGAAGCGCCGTCGCAGAAGCCGAAGGCCGACCAAGAGGCGGACGACGACGAGCGACAGCTCCCAGCCTTGACAGAAGGGGAGCGGTTGCGATTGGTCGAGCAGGATGGGCAGACGGTCCCAGGAATGTTGTCGAAACAGCATTTCACGCAACCGCCGCCACGCTATAACGAAGCGTTGTTGATCAAGGAGTTGGAGGAAAAAGGTATCGGACGTCCATCGACCTACGCCGCCATTATTTCTACGATCCAGGATCGCAAGTATGTGGAAAAGACCGAAGGGCGGCTCGTGCCGACGGAGACGGGGAAAACCGTCCACGATTTCTTGATGAAAGGCTTTCCCGAACTTATTAATGTGGATTTCACCTCGCAGCTTGAAGAACAGTTGGATGAAGTAGAAGAGGGGAGTAAACCCTGGGTTACAGCGGTACGCGATTTCTATACACCATTCACCAGAGAACTGGAGCGAGCGAAGACGATTCCTGGGCCGAAAGACATCGTCGAGCCGCCGACAAACATTCCGTGCGAGAAGTGCGGCCGAATGTTGGAAATCAAGTGGGGGCGGAACGGAAAGTTTCTCGCCTGTCCTGCCTATAAAGACGATCCTCCCTGTAAGAATACACAGAACTTCGAAAAGCTTCCGGATGGCACGATCAAAATCGTTCCCAAGGAGGAGATCACCACTGATCAGGTCTGTGACAAATGCGCTAGTCCGATGGTGGTGAAGACCGGACGCTTCGGCAAGTTCATCGCCTGTTCCGCCTATCCCCAGTGTAAGACGACCAAGCCGCTGGCGCTTGGTGTCAAATGCCCGCAGCCCGATTGCGGCGGCGACCTCGTGCAGAAACGGACGAAGAAGGCTCGCTCATTCTTTGCCTGCAGCCATTATCCCAAGTGTGAGTATGCCCTCTGGGACCGGCCGGTGCCCAAAGTCTGTCCGACGTGTCAGGCTCCGTTCCTCATTGAAAAAATCAGTAAGCAAGACGGTCGCAGCGTCCAATGTCGCAACCAAGAATGCGGCTACCGCGAGGCGGGATAATGATTGCTGAATCTGGCCACTCAACCCCCCGCAGTCAGGTCATGACGGTGTTCTCCTTCACGTAATCCCTCATTAGGTTGATGAGCGCATGGCAGCTTCATGCGAGGACTGTTCCATCCTGTGACGTCTTGTCGAGACGGGTGAACTGAACGCCGACGCTTGTCGGACTCCGGTCAATGCGATAAGGTGCGATGGTTCTGGTTCCTTTGGATAGGATGGCGTTCGGAGTCCGCGGAACGTGTCAATGAGTTTGGGACACTTGCCGTTGGCATGTAGTGTAGAACCTCGTCTGTCGGATCCGTGATCGCGTATGGCGTGATGCCTCCGATCTCCGCGACCACCCCGATTTCTTCACTCTGTTGTGCGACCCGTGGATCGTCTGCGATCGCGATCGTGGTTCCTACGCCGTTCTGCGCGGTCGATTCTTTCGTCGGCGGATTAATCCAG
>JAOUHD010000146.1 GCA_029865345.1 Nitrospira sp. | reverse complement strand
CACGTAAGCGGATGGCGAGACGCAACGCCTCACCTGTTGCCCTTGATTGCCACGCCGTGAAATTGAGCACGGTCAAGCTATGTATTGACGGTCACTCTGGAGGAGTCTTCGACCGGCATAGCCTGTATCGTTTCCCTACTACCCGCCACCTTAGAATCCGGAACAGAGCAAGCCATTGCTTTTTTCCGTTCTAACGCACGTACAAGCATCGCTAAGAGGACAAACATCCCCGCCCATACGCCCAGAATAATCAGTCGACCTTTGTCCGTCGAGTGGTGATATGCAACGGCTAGCCCTCCGCACAGAATCATAATTCCGTACTCTGCAAGGACCGTCCGACGATGGCTCCAGCCGCTCAACACCACACGCTGGTAATAGTGCTCCCGATGTGCTTCCCAGATCCTTTTTCGAAGAAGGGCTCGTCTGAGCAGGGTCGCAGTGGCATCCGCAATGAAAGGGGAAAAGATCATGATCGGAACCCACAGGTCGAATATTCCGTCACGAACTCCAAGAATCATGAATGTCCCCGCCAGAAATCCAAGCGTAATACTCCCTGCATCACCCATGAAGATACGCGCAGGCGGAAAGTTATGCATGAGAAATCCCAGCGCACCCATCGCAACAAATGTGGAGATGATCAGCATGACCGGAAAATGCGTCTGCCATCCAAAGTAGGCGAGAAACCCGAACCCCCAAAACGTCATTCCCCCGGCGAAGCCGTCCATACCGTCCATAAAATTATAGAGGTTGGCCATCCAAATCAGAAGAAGGGCGCTCACTGGGATTGCCGCCAGTCCAAGTTCGATCGTCAGCCCTCCAGGAATTGGAATGGATGACAATGTCAACCCAACACCGCTGATAATGATAAACGCAGCGGCTGCTTGGACGCCAAGACGAAGACTTGCCGGGAGACCAATGCAGTCATCGATAAAAGACACTGTAAAGACCAGGAGCATGGAAACCACAATCCAAAGACTGCCTGAAGCAACACCCTTCGGCAACAACGGTTGGGACGGCTGCACAAGAGCAAGAACACTCGCAGCAGCCAGGAGAGCAATCACCACGCTTACAATGACGGCTAACCCTCCCGTCTGGGGAGTCGGCGTAGAATGCAACGTCCGATCATTCGGATGGGCGAATATCGAAAGAAACGACTTCGGCGAACACAAGCTTCTGGTGATCAACCAAGCCGATACAAAGGCTAATAGGGCCGGTAATATGACCATCACGACCTGCATTTCTTGCGTATTACCTGATGAGACGACTCTCTCTACGAATTCGTTGCGGATCCGGCGTTTGCCGCTTTACGGTAAGAGGCTATCAGTTCAGGAACCGTCTCCGCAAAAGAGTGCGTCGCCTGATACCCCAATTCACGAGTAATAACCGCAGTACTAAACCAGGCACCACCAATGAGCTTGGTCAGACGATCCGATGATAAAGGGATATGCCTGCCACTGAATAGCTGGAGCAAATCTCCAGCCCGGGCGCCTCCCTTAAGCATCCAGAGAGGCACTCGCCACCTTGCGGGTGACCGCCCTAATCCCGCTCGCAGCCAGTCATAGATGTCTGTCACGCAATAGGGGTGGGAATCCGCAACAATGTATGCCGCGCGCTGAAAAGAGGGCATGCGAAGACACAGCAATACCGCCTGCACGAAATTTTTGGCATGCAACAGGCTTCGGACCATAGGGAGACGGGGCAAGGCAGGAAATCGCCCCTTGTCGATCGCTTCGATCATTTGATAAAGATTACCCTTCCGAGTTGGGCCATACACCATGGGGAGCCGGAGCGAGACAGCCGCGAGACCGTGTCGTCCTGCATACTCCGAGACAAGTTGCTCCGCCCGCCATTTTGACCGACCGTAGGCTGTCTGGGGAACGGGAGCCTGTGTTTCATCAACACACCCGCTCGTCTCTTCGCCAAAGACTTTGACCGAACTGGCAAAGACCACATGCTTCACGCCTGCTCCCATTGCTGCATCCATCACGCATCTCGTACCTTCGACATTGATGGCGTGGTAGTCCTGCTCTAAACCAGAATCATCTATCGCATGCACTTTGGCCGCGAGATGCACAACTGCGTCACACCCAGATGCCGCCTCTTCAATTTTCCGAGTATCTCGAATATCGCTCCACACCGTCTCAGCCATAGGAGGAAGCAGTGTAGATTGCTTCGCCTCGCGCACGACCGCTCGCACCGCAATACCCCCCTTGCAGAGTTCGTTGACGAGTGTATTCCCTAGAAACCCACCTGCGCCGGTTACTAAGACTTTGGGCATATAGACCCGCGTAAACGGTGATGCAGAAATGCCGTGTTCAGCATATCACAACAGAACATTCGCATTGACTCCACCATCCTAAACGATGACCATAAAGCCAGATCACAGTAACTACGCGTGGGCTCGTGAGAAAACCCCTGGCTTACAGCGAAAGATACACCGTTCAAGCCAAGCAAGAGTATCTCTCTGGCGCATTATTTCATAATAGTGGTTTATAGAGCGCTACCCATTCCGCTGTGACAACAGCGCTAGAAAACTCCTTTGATACGCGATCCCGCGCCTCGCTGCCCAATCGTTGCCGTCCATCCCGGTCTCGCGAAACATCCAACATTGCTACGGCCAGCGCTTCAATATCACCCACCTCTACCAATACCCCGGTCCGCTCCTCAACCACAGCATCAATGACACCATCGATGCGATAGGCAACAGTCGGAATCGCACAGGCAGCGGCCTCAATAATCACGGAGCCGAAACCTTCCCTATAACTTGGCAATACCAGTACGTCGGCACTCGCCATATACCGCTCTGGCTCAGACGTCGCCCCAAGCCACCGCACCAGTCCAGGGGCATTCAACTTCCTTCTCCCCAGCTGATCCATCAACCCCTCTTCATCTGGTCCAACGAGCCAGAGTTCAACCCGTGGGTTTGCGGCAGACACCTTGTCAAACGCCTGGAGCAAATCGTGAATACCTTTATCCTTCGTAAGCCGTCCAACGAACAGAAATACACACTGGTCTTCGGCCACATCGAACTCAGCACGTACCTGATGCCGAGATTCAGTGTCCGGCCTAAAGCGGCAAACATCAACACCAGAGATCGAACCAGGCCCCAATACCGAAATGCCGTCAGACCCAACAACCCGCTCTTTCTTGAGAAATCGGCACTGTGACGGGCTATCCGTGAATACGTTCGAGGCCAATTGAACGATCAATCGATCGAATGTTTTCAATATATACCGAACAATCCCGCTTCTATTGGCCCAGACTTGGCCTGTAAACGTATGGCATCGAAACCGGATCCCTACACAACGAGCAGCGAGCATTGCCAACAGACCGGCTTTGGGCGTAATACTGTGCACCGCCGAGAACTTCTCTCTCCGAAACACGGATAAAAGAAAAAGAAATGCACGCAGATCCCTGAATGGGGACACTTCTCTCGCAATTTTTAAATCAACCACTCGAATGCGTGAATCGATGTGATCAGACAGTGGATACACCGAACAATTCACACAGAGTGTGACCGAATACAAGTCGGCCAAGGCCTTCAAGTGTGTCAGCAGAAACGCATTGACGACAAAGGGAGTGGTCGCAACAAAACAAATGGATCTCAATGCCTGCACTCAATGAAACAGTGTCGGTCTCACGTCGAACCCATCGTGCACTGGCCACAAGGACCGTCGGTGACAATGTGCCCCTCGTCTGTGCAACCGGATCATAGAAACCAATCTTTCGGAAATTTGTCGGATGGGTATCACAAATCCAATGCTGCAAGAGAGGACCGGTTGCGAAGATGGGCTATGCATTGGACAGTGTTGATTTTGCTCCCGAGTCCCTACAAGACTATTCGCAAGAAAATCATGATAGCCGAGTAAGCTGAACATGCATGATTCGTTTAAGGTACTTTGCAAAGGAGAAGGTGCTGCCCAAGGCAAGCAGCATCCAACTGATATGCTTTTCTTTGTAAAGCGAAAATAGACTGCTCAGGTTTCCCTTTTCCATGGGCCACAGCTCCGCACTTAACCCAGAGACCCCGTAAGGAGGCTTGTGCATATAGGCAAGAGGGCTTTCAATTCGCACAACGCTGCTGCTCGCGCAAGCGATCTGCCGCCAAAGATGGACATCTTCGGCGTACCGCTTATTCGCTTCAAATCGAAAAGGAATCTGCCTTTTCAGCATGATTGTCGGAGTAGAAAGCCTGGTGCCAAAAACCAGATCCGGCACGCTTATTCTCGTGATCGTCACCTCGTCCGAGACTTGAGGCAGTGCCTCATCAGGTCTCACCCACAGACATCGATGACCTGAAATATCGATGTCTGGGTTATCATGCATAAACCTATACTGAATCCGTATTTTCTCCGGGTGCCAGGAGTCGTCTGCGTCTAAGAAAGCCACGTAGGGCTGGGTCGCAACTTCCCAGCCCGCGTTGCGCGCAGCAGATGGGCCTTGATTGTGAGCCAATACCAGCACCTTGACCCAACCTGGATAGCCTGAAACAAGCTGCTGCAGTGAGGACGACGTCTCATCTCCGCTGGCATCATCAACCAGTAGAACTTCAGCTGGTTTTTGAGTCTGACTCGCAATCGACGCGACTGCACGGCCTATGGTTGCACCGCATCGAAAACATGGGACCACTACGCTCACCGGAGCGATCGCACAGTAGCCCATTTATGTCCTAGTCCAATAGGCAGGCTGACCCATGAGACGCCTGCCAAAGTCGAGGGTCTTGCGAGCGATCGGCTCTCCGAATACACGCCAGAGCAACAACCGCAGATATACCTTCATCACTGAAAAGAGCCACCTCGAAGAAGGGAGCCACTGCCCGTGCATCCGTTGCGCGCGCCTCGTCTCCTGCAACACCCGCAATGTAGCAGCGGGATGGCTACTTTCCCCTTCTCCTTGTCGCATTCCAACCATCACCAATTCCTGAACAAATACAGCATCGGCTGTTTTTAACTCTCGTAACAACAGTTCATAATCCCCGGCGATTCGAAAAGATTCATCAAATCCGCCATGCTGTTCGAATAAGCTTCTGCGATGCATCATGCCTGGATGCGGAATGCACATGCTCTTCAGGAATCGCTGCTTGAGTCTCTCCCACGGCTCGCCAATCGCATAGAGTCCTTCCCCTGCACCGTTGAGAAGCATGATTTGCCCGTACGCTACGCGAATGTCGGCAGGAAGTTTCGCCAATTCCTCGGCCATCTTGGTTAGTACATGCTCATCCCAAAAGTGATCATCCGCCCCCAGGAAGCAGATCCACTCACCGCGCGCCCGAGGCAACGCTTTATTCCATGCGTGGTAGATTCCCTGATCAGGTTCAGAACTCCAATAGGTGATCAACTGCTGGTTGGTTTTCAATAACTCGGCCGTACCATCCGTCGAACCTCCATCGATGATAATCAGTTCTTTATGCGGGTACGTTTGCAGGGCAACGCTGTTGATGCACTGCTGCAACGTAGCCGCGCCGTTGTAGGCTGCAACAACGATCGATATCAGAGGAGGAACAGGGTGTGTGCCTGAATTTTCCAATCGACTTACCTAGAGGCTACGGAATCGGCAGGAAACACGCAGTGACTCACCGTGATTCATGCACCATAATTCTAAGCCTGCCTCAACATTCATTAGACCCATGGCAGCAGCTCACTGGCGGTGGACACTAAAGATGGAATCTCCCTATCAGCTTCGCGCTGCATAAAACATTTGCCTATTACGTTCAGTGGCACCTAGTCGAACAATATGCATGAATCCGGCCTGCCTCAAGTTTGATTCAGCTTCCTGCTCAGACTCGTGCCCTTCGTAGAGCACCTCGTTATGCTGCGCAATAAAGGCCCATGCACGTTTCTTGTCCTTTACCCAGTGCAGCACCGACAGAGCGGAAACAATGTCGAACCCCTTCAGTTCTCCTTCCCATGGAAATGGAGCATCTAAATCCAAGAGTCGATGGGCCACTTCGACCTCAAACGCGCGTGAGGCAAGAGCCGCCGCTTCGAGAATCTCCTTATCCACATCGATGCCAAGGCATGCCGTGGCACCATAGAGCTTGGCATGTATCGAGAGGAGACCCATATTACAGCCCAGCTCCAACAGTTGCTTCCCTTTGAAATCTATGCCCTTTTGAATGCGGTCCCATCTCAACATCCAAGGTCGCTCGCCAGGAAAATTGATTCCTGCAATATCAATCGAGTAATAGCCGATATCCACGCCAGGGGCAGAGGCATGGGCTCGCGCCGCAAGACGCCAAGCATTAGCCAGCACTTCCAGATTCGGGTCAGCCCGAAGCCTTGCCCGTTCCATAAACGCAGGTTCAGGCACCGGGTTGGGGACAACAGATGAAGAGGGTGTGCGTGATAGGAAACCGAGAAGGTGCTTGCTCACCCGCACGACCGCCCTCAAGACCAGTCCAATACCTCGCACATCCCGCAAACGGTTGAAGAGGGAGAATTCGCTTCTTCTCTCGCACGTCCCCAGACCAAGCATGTCACGGATCATGCATCGCCATGGACGATCCAAACAGGCCTGATCAAAGTCAAAAATACTTATACTGCCCTGGATATTTCTCCCTACATTATCCCTATGGAGATCGCCGTGCGAACAACCATTTCGGTTCAGCTCCCACGTAAGTTGAATGACATTCCAAAAATCGATGAGTGTTTCTTTCGGCCTCCCAAATGTCGGATCATAGCCTTGTAGCGCTGGCAGCACCTCCATCTCAAGCTGTTCCCACTGATCTATCCGCTTATAGCTGTGAGCCCGCGGCACACCACGTATGGAGGACAACCGTTTCAGAACGAGATACTCATCTTCCAGTGAGTTATTTCGATTCCTCATACTAGCGGGTGTAAGTCGGCGGATCTTATGGATCGTTCCGCTCGATTCATACACTCGAGAGTCCGAACTGAACTTACTAACATTGACAAGCTTTGCGCTCTCACCAAGATTACCTCGGATGAATTGGTCCCACGCTTCCTGCTCTTGAACATACCGCAGCATCTATATCGCCAATCTTCGCAGATAAATACTCTGGTAGATGAAAAATCTCGTCAGATCCAAGGCGCGGCTCATAGGATGCGTTGAAGGACAATGTTCGGCAAAGATCTTTCGGAGAGTCCGAATATGCTCCCGTCGAGGTGCTCTAGATAACCCTAGTGGATTATTCCGGTATGCCGTTCCAACGACTCCTGAATAGTGCCAGGTGCATCGCTGACTAAGACGGATTTTGAGATCCCAATCCTCATAAAGCCGCAATGCGGGATTGAAGCCACCAGCCGCCAAATAGTCCTTTCGGGCGACAAGGTAATCTCTCGGGATGAAACCACTGAGATGCCTGATAAAGAAAGAGAGGTCACCTTCCCGTATACGCCTACGAGAGGACACCAGCGATAGCGGCTCCCCCCTTGCATCCACACAGACAACATCCGAGAAAGCAATCCGCCTTACACCCGGAGACTCCGCAACAACTCTCGCTTCCTCAGCAAGCTTCTGTGAACTCTGATAAAAATCATCCGCATCTAACGTGGTCAAGTAGTCGCTTTCACTGTGTTCGATCGCCTTCTGCCGGCTCGCGGACACGCCGAGAGAGATCTGATTGAATATGGGCCTAATGTTCCATTTGCATGCGTACTCACGAATAATCTCACGTGAGTTGTCGGTAGATCCATCGTCTATGACCACCACTTCTGCGGGGCGCAGTGTTTGAGCGAGGACACTATCCAAGCATTGGGGGAGAAAGCGGGAATTATTTCGGTTCGCGATGATTACGGCAATAGAAAGCATTGCGCCCGTTAGTAAATCAAACCGCTAGACAACGCCATTCAATTCACTCGATTCAAACATCGCCCCCCCGAGTCGTGATAGCATCAGTACTAGTGGACTGTAACGATTGATTCGGGAGTAATTCGACGTGACGCATCGAAATACTTCCACTTCACGGGTTTAGGCTGCGTATTGTAGTACCGGATATAGCGCATGAGCTTTCGTTTGAGGTCCGGTACCGAGGTAAAGACGCCACGGGCGATCACGTCGCGTTCGATCTTGGCAAACC
>JAOUHD010000145.1 GCA_029865345.1 Nitrospira sp. | reverse complement strand
AAACACGGGTTCAAATCCCGTTGGGACCACCACTACTGTAACGCATTTCTCAGAATCTTCAGCGCTTAAACGATGCCGAACCAGGTGAGGGGATCTCTTTTGTGAGGAGACTCGCAGGGACCAAGGCTTCTCGGCTCCAATGCCAATCTCTCTACCTTGTGATAGCGGATACCTTCAGTGGATAAGCGAATAGACGGGTACGATTTCATACGATCTTTCGCCATCTTGGTCGTTTTCCTCGGCCATGCCTTCAAGCACTCGACGAATGAGATCATTTTCCTTGGCACGCGGGCCCTCTCTCCCGGGCTGACCATGTCGCTTCTCGGGTTCATCAGTGCAGCGCTCCTGTCTGCCCGTGATGAAGATTTCGGTGCATTTCTCATTAAACGATTCACCCGGATCTATAGTTCGCTCATTTTCTGTTTGATGGTGATTCTGACCATTCATGCGCTTCTCGGCAAGAAAGTGATGGAGCTGAGTCATGCCGGGCATGTTATGGCACAACATACACTCTTCCATTTCATGGGAATGAGTGCATGGTTCGGGTTGTTGGAGGTGGATAGTGAAGTGACTATTGGCCCTGGACTGTGGTTCATTACCGTCATCGTCGTGTTGTATCTTGTCTTGCCGATCCTGCGGAAATTATTTCGGCATCCTCGTGGACTCGTCCATGTAGTGCTCTTTGTTGCGCTGTGCACGCTGCTGAACTTTGTGACGTATGGTGGGCAGGCCATGTGGAACGTCGTGATTTCGTTTGCCGTCGGTGTCTACTGCAGTGCCAACGGCTATACGAAGCGATTGACTGAGACGGGAGCGCGTCTGATGGTTCCACTGGTTGGCTGTGTTGGGCTGCTCACGGTTACGGCTCTTTGTACTGCCCATGTCCTGCCGAATTCACTCCGGAGCCTCCTCTTTGCGTTTTACCCACTCGCGTTCGTCCCCGTGCTGTTTGCCGTGTCCCAAAAGCTTCCCAAGCCAATTCTCGTGGTAAGTGGTGTGTTTGCGGGGTTAAGCTACGAATTCTACATCCTGCACTTTTATTTCCTCAACGACAGGTTTAATGATTTCTTCCCCGCCTCGACCCCGCTCTATGGCCAAGCCATCATTGCATTTATCATCACATTCATTTTGGCGTATGCCATATCGAAAGGCGCAGCTCGGTTCAAACAAGTGGCAGACAAATACTTGTTGGGAAGCTCGTAAGTCAGGGAATTGCCCCCTTCTCACGAGCTTCGCCCGTTTTCAGGTTCAGCGGTTTCGGGTTGCGGCGAGGGTCTTTCTTGCTACAAGCCTATGCAAGAGAGGCCTGAAATCACGCTACGATCGAGTCCTCGATTCGAATCATTGTCAGTCCCCCAAGCTCCTTAAAGATATCGGATCAATCGATTGCGCATTGATAGAATGTTCTGCGATCCTTGTTGTCGAACACGGGTTCGTTCGTCGCGAGCATGGCGCATGAGGTCACTCGCGGCGAAGCTCACGGTTTGCGCTTCACACGGGCGAACCTTTCATTGACGCTCCTATTCATGGTTGTGTATAACGAAAGCGTTTGAGAATTTCTTTAGAGGATCGCTATGTATACACGTGAATTTCGTGACGGTGCAAAAGACGGCTTAGAAGCGCTCGAGCCGCTGGACCCAGACAAGATTACCTCGTTCAGCGGTCTGCTCGAAGCAATGGGCAAGACCGCGTTCGGAGGACGGCATCTCGGCCACGCGTTCGATGTGCTGTGGGAGATGATCGAGGACCCTGACTGCCATGTTGTGATGACCTTGTCCGGTGCGATGACAATTGCCAAGATGGGGAAGATCATCACGAAGATGATCGATGAAGGCATGGTGCAATGCATCATTTCGACCGGGGCCTTAATGGCGCATGGCCTCACTGAGTCGGTTGGCAAGACGCATTATCGCCACGATCCTGCGATGAGTGACGAAGAGCTCTTTCGGAAAGGGTACAATCGCGTCTACGACACGCTTGAGATGGAATCGAATTTGAATTATGTCGAGCACGTTGTCGCGCAAACATTGAAGCGCCTCGATCAAGATCAGCCACTGTCATCGGCTGTCCTCACGAGGGAGATTGGGAAGACGCTGGCGGAGGAGATAGACAGCGACGGAATTTTGAAAAGCGCCTATTTGAAAAAGGTGCCGGTCTATATCCCGGCGTTCACTGACTCGGAAGTGGGGCTGGACATGGGAACTTGGGCGATGGCTCGGGAGGTCGATCGAGCCCGAGCTCAGGTCGAGCCCGGGAGAGATCTGGATATTTTGCGAGCGATCCATCAATCATGTCCTTTGTTCAATCCCTACCTCGATCTCAACAGCTATGCCGACCATGTCCTTTCTGCTAAACGACTTGGAATTTTCACGATCGGCGGGGGGGTTCCTCGGAACTGGGCGCAACAGGTTGGGCCATACATTGAAATCAGTAATCTTCGGTTGGGTTTGAACGTGAAGCCGCCTCGATTTCATTACGGGGTGCGAATTTGTCCTGAACCGGATTACTGGGGAGGGCTCAGCGGCTGTACGTATCAAGAGGGGCTGTCCTGGGGAAAATTTGTGACTCCCAAAGACGGTGGGCGATTTGCTGAAGTCTTAAGCGATGCCACGGTTGTCTGGCCTTTGTTGATGATGGGGATTCTTGAGCGAAAGAAGGCTGGCGCGGTGCGCCGCCCATGAATCGAGTGGTAGATCGACGATCGATTCAGCTGTTCGTGTGCGGTGTTCTTCTGTGGTCTTCCTCGGTCCTGGCCGGGCCTTCACCTGAAACCGACGTGCGGATCAGGGGGCAGGCCAACGCACCTGTGACCTTGATCGAATATAGTGATTTCACATGCGGGTATTGTGTGAAATTTTTCAAACAGACGTGGCCACGGATTCAAGCTCGTTATGTCGACACGGGGAAAGTTCGATTTATCTACCGCGATTTTCCACGGGGGGATCAAGGTTCCGGGGTAGATGCCGCGATGGCCGCCCGGTGTGCTGGGGTACAAGGGCAGTATTGGGCGATGCATGATCGATTGTTTGCCGAAGGGGGCCAATTGGGCAAGCAAGTCTATCTTCGCCATGCTGTGGCACTTAGTTTGGATCAGCCTGCGTTTGAACGGTGCGTGAACGAGGGGCGGTATACAAAGGCGATTTTTGAAGATCGTCAGGAAGCCAACCAATGGGGGTTTCATGGAACTCCTGGGTTTATCCTTGTGCGAACGGCCAGTGAGCCGACGGACAAAGAGCCGGCGATCGCGATCCCTGGAGCCTTTCCATTTGAGAAGTTCGCAGAGGAAATCGATCAGCTTCTGGCGGGTGAGAAAAAATAGCTGAACTGCGCCGGAGCAGCGTGAATATTTGCGCGTGCTGTTGACATCAGCACGCAGGTACGATAGTCCTCTTCGACAATAAAGGTAGGGTGTCCCTATGGATTCGATGCAATCGTTCTGGCCCGTTTCCTATCGCGCTGACGACTTCTGGGTCTGCATGTCATGCCTGACCGAGGTCTTCTATAGAAAAGTTCCGATGCCGGACTGTCCATCGTGTCACGGGGTATCGACCTACGAGGGCTTTACCCTGGAGTCGATCCGCGATTGGGGCACAGAAGAACTGATCGGCAAGGCCGTTGCCGCACAAGAAGTAGCCATGGTTGCTCAACCTGCCGCTGAAGCCGCTGCGCCGGTTGAAGCAACGGACTAACACCAACCTCCTCACAGACTCCAGCGAGTCCTCCAGTGCAAACATCCCGTCCGTTCCTCGTGCATGGCCAATGGAAGTCAGGCGAGCGCTTGGCCCCGGTCGTTGATCCGTTCACCGGAAAGCTCGTCGCCCAGGTCACCCAAGCGACAGAATCGGATGTCGATGAGGCCATCGCGTCTACGTGCAGTGCGGCGACCACCATGGGCCAGCTGCCGGCGCATGCCAGATACAATGTGCTCCAGCAGATCGCGGCCCTACTCTATCGACGGCGAGATGAGGTCGCGCAGACCATCACGGCGGAGGCCGGTAAGCCGATCACCGACGCGAAGCGGGAAGTCAGCCGGGCAATCCAAACCTTCACGGTCGCCGCCGAAGAGGCACGTCGCATTCCCGGTGAGGTGGTCCCACTGGATTGGACACCCGGTTTCGATACGCACCTTGGCATGCTCCGCCGATTTCCGATCGGCCCGATTCTTGGCATTACCCCCTTCAATTTTCCACTGAACCTCGTGGCGCACAAAGTGGCGCCGGCGCTCGCCGCCGGGAATCCGATTCTGATCAAGCCGGCGCCTCAAACTCCGTTGACGGCGTTGCTCCTCGGAGAGATCGCGCTCGAAGCAGGACTTCCTCCGGGTGGGCTCAACGTGGTGCCCTGCGACAATGCCCTTGCTGAGCGGATGGTGGTCGATCCGCGATTCAAGTTGCTGAGTTTCACCGGAAGTGTCTCGGTGGGATGGATGCTGAAGGCAAAATGTGGGAAGAAAAAAATCACGCTCGAACTTGGCGGGAACGCTGGTGTGATCATCGAGCCCGATGCCGATCTTGAACTGGCGGCCCAGCGTTGCGCGGCGGGAGGATTTGGGTATGCCGGTCAGACGTGCATTTCGGTACAGCGGGTGTATGTGCATCACTCGGTCGCCGATGTGTTTACGACCAAGTTGCTCATGTATGTCGCTCGGTTGAAGGTGGGAGATCCTGCCGACGAAACGACCACCGTCGGTCCTCTCATCGATTATGCGGCTGCTCAGCGTGTGGAGGGTTGGATTGGGGAAGCGGTTGCGGAGGGGGCGCGCGTGTTGTTGGGAGGAAAGCGGAGGGGCTCGCTCATCGAAGCGACGGTGTTGTCCAATGTGAAGCCCGATATGAAAGTCTCGTGTCAGGAGGTGTTCGGGCCGGTCGTGACCGTGACGCCGTATCGTCAGCTCAGCGAAGCCGTGGCGCTGCTCAATCAATCGGACTATGGATTGCAGGCCGGTCTATTCACGCAGGACATCAACAAGATTTTTTACGCCTTTCGGCATCTGGAAGTCGGTGCGGTCTTGGCGAATGAGATTCCCACGTTTCGGGCCGATCATATGCCCTACGGCGGGGTGAAAGACTCCGGCTTGGGCCGCGAAGGCGTGCGTGCCGCGATCGAAGATATGACCGAGCCGCGCATGCTCATCTTGAACTTAAAAGACCCCCCTAATTTACCCGAAAAAAGTGTCTAGAAGATATTGCGAAGCCAGTCCAATCTTGCTACAACAAACGGCTGATACAGCAGTTGATCTGGTCCGGTTTGTTTGTCTGGCTGGCCGATTGGGAACACGTCACCAAACAACCTTCGAACAACCAGAGAGAGGCCGATTACCAGACGAAAGGGGAGATGATGGTACCGAAGCATATGTTTTTAACGAGAGGAGTCGGGGTCCACAAGGAAAAGCTGACCTCCTTCGAGGAAGCGTTGCGCAGTGCCGGTGTGGCCTACTGCAACCTCGTCAGCGTATCGTCCATTCTCCCGCCCCATTGCAAGGTTGTTCCAAGAAAGCGTGGGGAGCAACTGTTGAAGCCTGGAGAGATTACGTTTTGTGTTATGGCCCGATCCGAAACCAACGAGCGCAATCAGCTGGTGTCAGCCTCCGTCGGTCTTGCGAAGCCCACCGACCTCGGCACGTATGGCTATCTCTCCGAGCACCATGCCCATGGTGAGACGGACGAGGAGACCGGAGAATATACGGAAGATCTCGCGGCGCAGATGCTGGCGACGACCTTAGGCGTCGAGTTCGACCCGAATGTGGCTTGGAAAGAGCGTGAACAAGTGTTCAAGATGGGTGGGAAAATCGTAAAGACCCAGAATATCACCCAGTCCGCCGTCGGGAAGAAGGGGAAGTGGACGACGGTCATTGCATTGGCGGTCTTCATCCCACCGGAAAATGTGCCCACCCGGTCTCGCAAGTAGGGGCGTATCTGTCTTGGCTGCATTCATACCGCTTCAGCCATTGGTTTCGTCAAGAGAAGCATACCCATGACGCTTCCAGTCGGTTGGGAGGGGTCCGACCACAACTTCCTTGGCATTGATGAACCCTGGTGTCATCCGGACCACGCGGGTGTCTACGTGTTGCCCGCTCCCTACGAGCACACATCCAGCTATATCCGCGGTTCAGACCACGGCCCGTCTGCCATTTTGGAAGCCTCGTCCCAGGTTGAATTCTACGACGAACAACTCGGGACTGAACCGTTCCGAGAATGGGGTGGGATTGCGACCGCTTCACCGCTCGATCTCAAAGGGAGCGTCGACCGCGCGGCCGTCGACGCCATTGAAGCGTTTGTTTCCCCGCATGTTGGAACCGGACGGTTTCTCATCACGCTGACAGGTGAACACACCGGCGCCTTGGGAGCGATCCGGGCCCATGCGAAGCGGTATCCGCAGATGACCGTGGTGCAGATCGATGCCCATGGAGACCTACGAGATGCCTATCAAGGCAATCCCTTCAGTCATGCCAGCGTCATGGCGCGGGTTGTGGACGATGGATTACCACTGGTGCAGGTAGGCATCCGATCGATCAGCCGGGAAGAGGTCGCTCGTGTGGAGGCTACGGACCGAATCAAGACGTTTTATGCGGCGACGATTCTTGATCCATCCGGTCCGTACGAAGGCAAAGCATCGAACTGGATACCGGACGTGGTTGCGGCTTGCCGGACGCCCGTGTACCTGACATTCGACTGTGACGGGCTGGATGCGTCCATCGTGCCCGCCTTAGGTACTCCCGAGCCGGGTGGGCTTGGGTGGTACGAGACTCTCAACCTCATCACCGCGCTGGCCAACGGGCCTGGCATCGTCGGGATGGATGTCAGCGAGATCGCTCCCATTCAAGGATTCGTGGCGCCGCAATTTTCCATTGCACGGTTGATCTATCGCATGCTCGGACGGATCAAGGCCGGCCGTCGCGTCCACTAGCCAGATACTGAAATAGGCCGCTCGCATCGTTCTCGCCTCGCTCAGACGCTCGACGTACACTGAACCGTACGATTCGCGCCCTCGCTCGCTGCGGCTGACCCGGGGAAGGGCGCGTCTAGGCGCGCCGGGGTTGGGCGGGTGAGAAGAAAAACCTGTTTGAGTATCCGAGGACTAGATCGATATCCTGTGGCTCACACCATCCGCATCAATAAGTTCTTTACGGAACATGGAATCTGTTCCCGGCGCGAAGCAGACCGCTTGATCGAGTCCGGTGCCGTCACGATCAACGGCCGGGTGGCTAAACTCGGCGACCAGGTTGAGTCAAGCGACGTCATTGCCCGAGCGGGCCGCGTCATTCCGTGGGGGAAGCCGAACCTCTATATCAAGTATCACAAACCGGTTGGCGTGACGACCACGAGCGAATCGCATGTCGCCCGCAACATCATTGCGGAGATCGGGCATCCGGAACGGATTTTCCCGATCGGACGGCTGGACAAGGATTCATCCGGCCTCATCTTGTTGACGAACGATGGGAACATCGTGAACGAGATTCTCCGCGCCGAATTCGGGCATGAACGGGAGTACCTCGTGCAGGTCGATCGTCCGTTCGACCAAGCATTCCTGGATCGCATGGCCTGCGGAGTCGTCATTCTCGGAAGCATCACGAGGCCCTGTCAGATGACGCGTGTCAGGCGTGATCAGTTTTGCATCATCCTGACCGAGGGACGGAACCGGCAGATCAGGCGCATGTGTCACGCGCTTGGCTATCGTGTGATCACGCTGCACCGGACGAGGATCATGCACATCACGGTGAAAGGGTTGAGGGCCGGGGAGTGGAAAGAGCTCACGAGTGAAGAGCGGGAGCCGTTGTTCACGGCGGTTGGGCGGGGTTCTGGCTGATGCTGCTCTGGGTTGTGGCGAGCGTGCGAGTGAGGGAATGATGTCTGCACACTGCACTGAGGATGAGGGCCGTTCCGGTCATGGAAAGAGCCACTAACTCAGCAACTCCTGCCGGGCGGTCCGGACGAGCGCGAGGACGGCAGGGTGCTTCAGCCGTCGTTCCACCGTGATCGCATAGAAATGTTGCTTGAGCGTCTCAAGCCGTCCGAGCACCTGCACTCGGTATTGGCGGCAGATCTCCTTCT
>JAOUHD010000144.1 GCA_029865345.1 Nitrospira sp. | reverse complement strand
CAAAGGTGGAGCGCCTGCTCAATCGGCGCCCTCGTAAATCACTCGGCTTTCACACGCCCAACGAGGTCTTTCACGCGCTGGCTCAACGGCGCTGAAATTATGCACTGCGAAGTTGAATCTGCGTTTTCATAGCCTATCGACCTCTCTCGGTTTTATAGAATCGAACTAGATACACCCTATGAATCGAATTGGATACAGTCTGGACTAGACTCCAGCTGCCTAGTCAGATCACGGATACGGTTCATTTCACCTTTATCTCCGCGACCTTCCCCCGCGTGGCGGTGCCTGTTCTATGAAGCCGTATGCCTCTTGCTGGGGCCTGGAGACGAGAGAGGTGGTCAGGAATGTTGCATGAGAGGTAATCGCGCGCGCACGGCCTGCTCGACTTGCCGACAGTCGGTCATCTATACTCGATTCGCTGTGATCACTATCACGACCCTATCCTTCTGATTCGCCTTCTCTGTGGATGATCTCACTCGACAGCTCAGCGAACGATTCGGCTTTGCCACCTTTCGGCCAGGTCAGGAAGCCGTCATTCGCTCCGTATTAGCGGGGCGCGATGCCATGGCGGTCATGCCGACGGGGCAGGGGAAGTCGCTCTGCTATCAGTTGCCGGCGACCCTGCTCCCTGGGTTGACGCTGGTGATTTCTCCACTCATCGCGTTAATGCAAGATCAGGTGACGGCCATGAAGCAACGGAAGATTGCCGCCGCGGCGTTTCACTCCAGCCTCACCGGAATTGAGAAGAACCGCGTGATGCAGGAGCTCAAGGAGCGGCGGCTGCAGCTGCTGTACGTGGCGCCGGAGCGGATGCAACATGAGGGATTTCTCCGGTTGTTGCGTTCCCTTTGGGTCTCGTTGCTGGTAGTCGACGAAGCGCACTGTATTTCCCAGTGGGGCCATGATTTTAGGCCCGATTACCTCAAGATCGGCCGCTTGCGCCAGGAACTCACGAGCCCTCCCTGTCTGGCGCTGACGGCCACGGCCACTGCTCGAGTGCAAACAGATCTGTGCCAGCGGCTGTCGCTTCGCGATCCCTTTCGACTCGTCGCAGGGTTTCGTCGGACCAACCTCGCCCTCTCCGTTCATCTCTCTCAGGCGCGCCAAGACAAGCTGTCGACGCTGGGACGTTTGGTTCGCGAGACGGAGAAGGGGACGATCCTCGTCTACTGCGCCACTCGCCGAGCTGTGGAGGAGGTCGCGGCATGGCTGGGGCAATCCCACCCCTCGGTCGGCTATTACCATGCCGGTCTTTCGGATGAGGAACGGCGAATGGTCCATGAGGAGTTTCGCCGAGGAGCAGTGCGAATCCTGGCCGCGACGAATGCCTTCGGCATGGGCATCGATAAGCCGGACGTCCGCTTGGTCGTCCATTTCGACATTCCTGGAAGCCTCGAGGCCTATTACCAGGAGGTGGGGCGAGCCGGTCGCGACGGACGGCCCGCGGCATGTGCGTTGCTGTTCCATGAGCGTGATCTGGCCACGCAAGAATACTTTATTGAGCAGGCATCAAAAGATCCTGAGGGCACTGATCGTGCTGGGCGAATGAAGACGCTTCTTCAAGAAATGTTGGGGTATGTTTCGACGTCGACCTGTCGGCAGCTCGCGATTCTTGAGTACTTCAGCGACGATGCCGAGCGGGCGTTGGGCCCATGCGGTCTGTGCGATCGTTGTGTCACGCCGGCGCAACAGCCTGGCCGTTCGATCTCTCACAAAACCGAAGTTTCCGCGAAGGCCATATTGGAAACCGTGTCCTGGTGCATGGGGCGGTTCGGCATGGGCCGCATCGTCGACATGCTTCGTGGAAGCCGTTCGAAAGCGCTGTTGGCCTATGGCGCAGAAAACTGTCCGACATACGGTATCTGTCGGGAACAGACTAAACCCGTTGTGACTGGTTTGGTGAAGAATCTCATTCAGTCAGGGTATCTTCGAATCGAGGGTGCCGAGTATCCCACGCTCGAATTGACGTCCAAGGGGCGAGAGGTACTGCAAGAGATTTGTGCGGTGGCGTTGCCACAGGGAGAGGACCCTCAGGCCGATGTATCAGTGGACAAGCCGCGTCGCTCGTCTGCCGCCTTCGCAGGCATTGCTCAGGCGTCAGTGCCGGATCGACAACTGGTTGAACGGCTTAGGCAACTCCGTTCTGAACTGGCGGAGGAAGAAGGCGTGGCGCCGTTCCTGATTTTTCACGATAAAACGTTGAAGGCCATTGCTGGCTACAAGCCGGGGACGCCGGCGGCCTTGTTAGAGATTCCGGGTATCGGTGAGATGAAAGCGGAACGCTACGGTCGGCGGGTGTTGGCCGTGGTCAATGGAGATCAATAGCGATCAGCGCGATTGGTTGTCGGCGGTCGACGCTCAGCTCCCAATTCATACTGAAAGCCGTGGAAAGTCCTTGGGAGTCCGCGAGAAAGAACACGTGAGGCGGGCGTCGCCGTCTGCCAGGCTCGAGCAGGGCTCGCTACGCAGACGATGGCCCGTTACCCGTCTGTTACGGCCGGGCGAACGGGGAGCGAGCCGTGACGAGCCCACGAGGAAGTAGGTCGGAACCTAGCTATGCTGCCTGAGCTTGTGCAGCGAGTGGGTGCGCTGTACGCGACATGCGCCTTCTGATTCTTCGAGCCTCGTGCATCATCCGATTATAATGGATGAGGGGATCCTCGATATTGCCGCAGGCTACGCAGCGCAGCCCTCGCATCCACATCGGCACATAACTTTCCTGCATATCCAGTAAGTGATCCACAACCATTAAGCCACTGCATCTCGCGCATTTCATGGGAGTCCCTCCTTGAGAGTAGGTCGAGCACAGATGATCTGTACTCGTAATGACTCATTTGCATACGCAATGATGATGCCAAGGAGGACGCTGTTCCGTTACACCACCGAAGATGCTTGAGAGTTGCGACTTAGGTTGCTTCCTGAGGTCCGATCGTTGGCTAGCGACGCATGGATTCAGTGTCAAACGTATCTATAGTGATACGCCCGATGAGACAAAACGATACAGGTCTAGGAATAGAGACCCCACTTTGCATGACACGGAATGAAAGAGCCTCGAACATGTCATTGACGGAATCATTCCGGGCCCCGATAATGCGCCGAATCGTGGTACGGAGGGGACCATCTATTGTGAACCGCGAGTATGTAGCTGACCATCGATGACGCTTGCCCAACTTGCTAAGGTGTTCTTAGTTCAGGCCTGCGAGGAACATGACCCGGACCACAAGTTTATCTTGCGGTACGAACGGGAGCCGCCTGGCCATGGAAACGATCCGAGAGACTGCACAGCCGCAGAAGATCCAATGCGGGCTGGTGACGCTCGGGTTATTGAACGGGCCGAGTACATTGTCGATCGACTGACGCAGAAGCATCCTGTGTTCAACTCAGCTTTCGCCGCCTTACGGATCAAGATTCCGGTCACGCTGCTGATCGGCTGTGCTCTGGTGGGAGGCTTCCTCGCCGACCCTATCGGACCAGCTGGCCACATTAACCTCCTGAATTTTCCTCTTCTCACGCTCCTGCTCTGGCATGCGGTGGCCTATATCGGCGTGCTCTACAGCATGGTTGTACCTCGACCGTCACGAGATCGGTCTCAGCCAGGCCTGCCGGGGATGGTGGAATGGCTCTTGGGACTCAGCGTGAAGGGCCGGCTCAGCCGACTTCGGTCTGATCACGCACAGAGTTCCGACGAACAGCAATGGATGGCAGCATCCCTTGCGACGTACGCCGCCCGCCTGCTCCACAGCGGCCACGAATTGTTGATCACCCATGCCCGCAGCATGCTTCACGCGGCTGCTGCAGCGCTGGCGATCGGCGTGATCGCAGGGCTCTACCTGCGTGGCTTCAGCTTTTTGTACAAGGCAGGATGGGACAGCACGTTCATGGAAGCCGAGGGAGTCCACACCTTTCTCTCCATTCTCTTCGCGCCGGCAAGTTGGTTCTTGGGGACTCCGATGCCCGGCGTGGAAGCCATCGCTAATTTGCAGGGCACAGCCAGGGCCAATGCAGCGATCTGGATTCATTTCTGGGCGATAACCACGGTGCTGTTCATTGTTCTCCCACGAACCCTGCTCGCCTCGACTGCATGGATGCGCAAGGCTCGACTGGCCGCCGATGTCCAGCTACCGAGCAACGAACCGTATTTTCGGCGCCTACTGAATCCCTACCGAGGAAAGGGGCTGCTCGTGGAGGTGCTTCCCTATAGCCATCGTGTGAAGGAGGCCGACGATCGGTTCTTGGCGTTCCTCAGCGATGCCTTCGGCGTTTTAGCGGACATCCATGTGGGGAACTCGGTCCAATACGGCGACCGGCATTCTCACGTTCCGGCCGATTTCGATCGAGGTCTCTGTGTCGTGGTCGTGTTCAATGTGGCCCAAGCTCCGGAGGAAACTCACGGCGAATTTTTGGAGGAGCTGAAAGCCACGATCCGAGGCAGAGGCCAACCGAACATGCTGTTGGTCCTACTGGATTGCGAAGCCTATGCTCAAATCGATCATGAGAAGCGGCTGAAGGAACGATGCCAGGCTTGGGCGACGCTGGCAAAAGAGTGTGGACTCCACGCCTTGAAATACCGAGACCCTTTTGGACCGACGGATGGAGAACTGCAAGCCTTGCCCAACTGTTTGTGGCCCGGTGATTTTCGAGGGGAAAAATGAGCGTCGAAAAAACCCAGATCGCCCTCTCCTTAATTTCCCACACGAATATCGGGAAGACCACTCTGGCCAGAACGCTGCTCCGGAAGGATATCGGTCTCGTCGCTGATCGCGCGCATGTCACGCTCGAGAATCAAAAATATACCGTGCTGGAAACGGAGGCCGGAGAGTCCCTGCAGCTATGGGACACGCCTGGTTTTCCCAACTGCCAAAAGATCCTTTCGCGGTTACAGGGGGCCAAGAATCCCATCGTTCGGATTCTGACCGAGGTGTGGGACCGATTTCGTGATCGGCCGTCCTGGTGTGCCCAACAGGCGGTGTTGAACGTCCAGCAAGAGGCGGACGTCGTCCTCTACCTGGTGAATGCAGCTGAAGAACCGAGCATGGCCGGGTATATCGCGCCGGAACTGCGGTTACTCGAATGGATCGGCAAACCCGTCATCGTCCTGCTGAACCAAACCGGCCCTCCCAAAGACCGCCAAGATCAGGAACGTCTGGAACAACCATGGAAAGACTACTTCGCTCGGCATGGCTTCGTCAGGGGCGTGCACAGTCTCGATGCGTTCAGCCGCTGTTGGGTCCAGGAAGGCATTCTGTTCGAGACCATTCAATCGCTGCTGCCCCCAGACGATCGTCAGCGTATGACACGATTATTCGCCGTGTGGCAGAAGGCGAATCTGACCCTGTTCCACGCGGCGATGGAGCAATGGGCTGTGCTGGTGTCACGCGCCGCGAAGTCTCGGGTGATGACCAGGGGTGACGGCTCACCGATGGAAATGCAGAAACAACAGGCTGTCGATGGCCTCTTAAAGGACTTGGTGAACGAGGTTGGGACGACGACGAAAGGGGTCATTGCCCTGCATGGCCTGGAAGGGAATGCGATCGGCGTGATCCAGGCTAGGATGGAACATGTCGAAGTACAACGAGGCTCGCAGAGCCCTGGTGATGCGACTCTCAGTGGGACCGCCATCGGCGGGATTGGTGGAGCTCTGACCAGCGGAGCCTATGCCGGGCTCCATCTTGATGCGGCGACTGGTGGGGTCAGTATGGGCCTGTTTACGGTTGCCGGGGCAGTGGTGGGAGGTGTGCTTGGATTTCTCGGAGGGGAAGCCTGGGCGGAACGGCGGGCAGGGAGTACCCCGACTCCGGTGACATGGTCGGATGAGTATCTGGATTTGCTGGTTCAAGACGTCATCATCCGGTATCTGGCCATTGCTCATTTCGGCCGAGGCCAAGGACAGTATGTTGCGGATCCCGAAGATCCCAGGTTCTGGATCGAGAACGTGAAAACCTTGGTTTCGAAGCACCACACCACCTTGCACCACGTGTGGGCACGCGTACGGGGGCAAGATCTCGCAGCCAAAACGGAAGAGAAATCCACACAACTCACGGCGTTGTTGACATCCATCACACTCGAACTGCTGTGGAGCACCTATCCCGCCTCCAAACGGTTTCTGAACCGCCTGGGATGAGACCGACGGCCTGCCCATAGAATTCTTGCCCTCGGTTGACAGGCCTCTGACCCACACACCACAATCAAGTTCTATGGCATCGAACGAGATTCAGATGGCTGGCCAGTCAGTTGCAACCGTGCAGCAAGAAGATGACGAACCGACGTTTCCTCCCTACGAAGGCCCGGCGTTCTTATCGTATGGGTTTCGCCCGTTCTTCCTGGGTGCTGCGCTGTTTGCTGCACTATCCGTCCTTATCTGGGTCGCCTTGTTTGCAGGGAAGACTCAAGCAGTCTTTTTGTATTCCCCGCGTGAGTGGCACGTCCATGAGATGCTCTTTGGGTATCTGCCTGCCTTGATTGCCGGATTCTTATTGACGGCCATGCCTAATTGGACGGACCGGATGCCGTTGAGAGGGGCACCGTTACTGACCCTGTTTCTGCTGTGGCTGGCAGGACGGTTGCTCGTGGCAGTGCCTTTAACGGGAGCCTCTGCTGCCGCAGTTGTCGATGGAGCTTTTTTAGCCATCTTGGCTACTTATGTCTGGAGGGAAATCATTGCCGCTCGCAGCTGGGATCGCGCACCGATTGGTGTGCTGGTCAGTTTTTTTGCCGGCGCCAATATTCTCTTTCATTTGGCTGCGTTGCGCGGCATGCCGACAGACCTTCCCGAACGGCTGGCGCTCTCCGTCATGACGATGTTGTTGACGATCATCGGAGGACGACTCGCTCCCACCTTTACGCGTGAGTACCTGGCTGACCGGAACGTATCCAGACTGCCTGAGGTATTTTCTCAGACTGATGGAGGTGCAATCATTCTTGTGTTAGTGAGCGTCATCAGCTGGATCATTGGTCCGGAAAGTATGTGGACAGGAACCGCGCTTTTCGTGGCTGGGGTGGCGAGCGTGGTACGTCTTTTCCGTTGGGGAGGGTGGAGGACCTGGAAAGAACCACTCGTGCTGATTCTGCACATCGGGTATGGATGGGTGGCGCTGTTTCTCATCGCCCTTGGGGCATCGATTCTAGGGGTTGGCTTCTCTCCTGAGAACGCGGTTCATCTCCTCACCACTGGAGCGATGGGCGCGATGACGCTCGCGGTGATGACTCGCGCGAGTCTCGGCCACACGGGACGACCGCGGCATGCTGACGGGTTTACTGTGTCGATGTATGTGCTGATCAACGTCGGGGCGCTCCTGCGAATCTTTGCCCCCAACGTCGATATTTCTACGGCTCTTACCTATACGCTACTTGGCCTCTCTGCGCTCTGTTGGAGTGGGGCCTACCTACTCTTTGCGTGTGTCTATGGCCCGTACCTCATCCGGCCAAGCCTGGATGAAGTAGCGAAAGCATAGAAGGGTGCGGTGGCGCCCTTGATAAAATACCCATGGGTGGGAAACCGTTGGCAGGTGGCTTCCCATTGACTGGTGCGGTATCATGAGTATCTATGATAAGTATCGGTGAGTCAGGAATCTTTTGAAGATGTTCAAAAAGGTCTTCTGACAAGGCCACAGTGAGCGAGAGCGCAGCTGGCGGTCATTTTCTACAACCTGAACAAAGGGGGCGACCGGTTTCGACGGGGATGCTGAGGTCACTGTTGCATGTCGAGCTCTCGGGAACTCGTAAAAGTCCGAGAAAACGCAACTGCCAATCAAGAACTGGCACTCGCAGCTTAATTAACTGCGACGTTCTTCCATCTGATGCCCGCGGGGGTGGAAGAGCGCGATGCAGCGGGCTGGTCCAAGGCCGGTGCTCAGCGGCTGAGGACGAGAACTTTCTGGGCTAGTGGCTGTTCTAAGCCTGCCGACTGGCGTGGACGGCTGCGAAACTTAAATTGTCGGCTACACATGTAGATACAGTGAACTGACGATCTTCGGACAGGGGTTCAACTCCCCTCGCCTCCACCATACCGCACGTCGTGCGTTCCGGCGGCTCATCCCTTCATGGACGCCGCCGGAAAGAGTCTTCAACCCACCAGTATGCTTTCCCTGGGGTGACCCGACACCTCTTCTATGCTTTC
>JAOUHD010000143.1 GCA_029865345.1 Nitrospira sp. | reverse complement strand
CGCGTCTTGGACGGTGGGCTCTTGAAGAGCAAGCGTCACGTGAATCTCCCCGGCATCCGGGTCAATCTGCCGGCGATCACGCACAAGGACACCAAGGATATCCTGTTCGGCCTGGAACGGGATGTGGACTTCATCGCCCTGTCTTTCGTGCGCGAGGCCGCGGATATCAAGCAACTCAAGGCACTCATGGGCGACAAAGTCGGAAGGGTGAAGATCATCGCGAAAATCGAGGACCAGGAAGGGGTCCGGAACCTAGAGGAAATCATCAAAGAATCGGACTGCATCATGGTCGCGCGTGGAGATCTGGGAGTGGAGATCAACGTGGAAGATCTGCCGAATGTCCAGCGGACGATCGTGCAAAAATGCGCCGAGTACGGAAAGCGCGTCATCGTGGCAACCCATCTGCTCGAATCCATGATCCACCACCCGCACCCCACCCGCGCCGAGGTCACCGACGTCGCCAACGCGATCTATGAAGAAGTCGACGCCGTCATGCTGTCCGGGGAAACCACGGTCGGGAAGTATCCCGTGAAGTGTGTTGAATACCTGCGCAAGATTGCGCTTAAATCCGAAACGATACCTGGATTGCAGTTTGCAAAACACTTGCGCAACGCGGGAAATAAGCAGCAACTCGCGGTGGCGGCCGTTCAGCTCGCCCAGGGAGTCAAGGCCAAAGGAATCGTCGTGATCACCAGACGGGGACTCATGGCTGATCTCGTCTCAAACTGCCGTTCTTTCTCTACCAACATCTACGCCTTTACCAACATGAGCCAACCGCGACGGACCATGATGCTCAACCGCGGTGTCTTTCCGTTCAAGATCGATTTCAGTTCGGACCCTGAAAAGACTCTGCAAACGGCGTTCCGGATCCTGAAGGACCGTGAACAGTTTCAGGTCGGGGACAAGGTCGTGATCATCTCGGACGTCCTTGCCGAGCAACGGGTCGACTCGATTCAGATTCGTGACGTCCCCTCCGACGACATCCCACTCGAAGCATCCCACGAGCCACAATGAGCTAACCCCACTTTCGAGGACGTTCGCAAAGGGAACACAAGAGCCCCTTGCGGTTGAACATGAAACGGTGTCAGGACTGAATGGCACTTACTTAAGCTTCTTGGGATGGCCATATTTGCGGGCGTCCTTTCTGGCGATCGCACGGGGTGTGATCAGTAGGGGGTAGGGTTTTGGTCGTCGCTTGATGGCCCGGGGTTCAATACGGCCCAATCGGTTGCCAACGCGCTGCTGAGTGATCAGGACCAACAGGCCATACGGCAGCTCATCATGGTCGATACCAGAACCATGATGCGTCCACGCGTTCCAGAGTTGTAGGGTGTGCTTGAAACTGAGCTGGCGTGGCAGCCAGTCGGTGAGGAATGCCGCCTGAGCCATCATCACCCGAAGAAGATTGTAGGCCAACAGATGGACCCAGATCTCCTTGATGGCCATGGTTGGAGTCTGACAGCTCAACTGCTCCATGCCTAAGGTGCTCTTGATGTTGCGCAAATCGAGCTCGACATGCCATCGGCTTCGAAACAGGGCCTTCAAGGCGGACTTGTGCGTGTCCTTGGGGCACAGCAGCGTCGTCACCAGAATTTTGCCGCCGGTGCGCAGTTCCCGTACCCTCAGCGTCGCGGGTGCCTGATCGTAGGCCGCCTGAGTCATCCAGTCAGGTTTGCTGGTTGGCTTGTGCAGCACAATCAGATGGTCGCGCGGCCCCAATCGCTGCCCGCATCGAAAGTCGGTCCGGCGTTGGCGCGCCCCGTATTGTTCAAAGACCGCCTCAATGCCCAGTGTGCGCAAGGTGCACAGCAGAAAATACGTCGCGTAAAAGGCATCGCCGATGAGCAGATCCCCAGGCTCCAACGTATCGAGGATTGAACGGAGGAGGGTCTGTTCATCGCCACCCTTCCCCTGATAGCGGCCGATGGCCGCATTGAGCATCGCCCCGCTCCCAAGACACAACATGCCCACTACCCGGCACAAGGGGAACCCCAGGCCGGGCTTCTGACTCTGCGGTTGTGGATAGGCCGCCTGATTGGCTGGTGTGTCCGGCATGACCACGGTTGTGCCGTCCACCAGCCGTACCGGACGACCCCGCCAACGCCATGGTTCAGGAGCCTGTGCGGTGAGCCGTCGCCCAGTCTGTCGTACCAGAGTGGAGAGCATCTCCGTCGGCAAGCCTTGGCGCGCACGACAATAGGCCCCGGTACGCGTACTGCAACGCGGCAGGCCTCGGGTCACGCGTTTGACGGCGGTGTCATTGACGACGTTCTGACAGGACCGATCCGCACTAAGCGCCTGTGCGAGAAACATCGACAGTGTCTCGGTTGGGGGAAATAACCGCTCCCGATGCTGCGGCACCAGCGACTCAACCTCGCCCAACAACTCAGGGCGTGTTAACAGGTTGAAGAATGTCTCCGCATCGCTGCGGTGGATATGCCGGCGAATGCGTCGTTGTTGCTGGGCACGCGGGCTATGCTTCGGAGGCATTCAGGCTTACTCCTCGGGTGAAAGGTTGATGGGTGTTTGGCCCCCCACCGTAGCACTGGAATCAGCCTTTTGTGTGTCACATCACCTATGTAGCCGTTAAGTAAGTGCCATTCGTGTCAGGACTCATTTCTCGACGGAAATAAAAGGGGTCGGGAGTCTTTGTTTGGAGGCATAGACTAAGGCAGGTCTGGCTCTCCGACACCCTCAGCAGACGCCACGGTCTCCGGCCCCATTTCCGGGCCACCCTGGAGTGGTGAGGCAAACACCCCGGTTCTGCCTGCGCGAGCCTCGTCGAGCCACGCGTGTCGAGGTCCGGCCTGCTGTGAGCGAGTCGAACCACAGGCTGGGATCATCGCCGTCTCCCTGCCCTTCGACATGCGATAACCCAACCTAATTCCCTACGCTGGGCCTCCTTTTCGCTTCAGCTATACTTTCCGAGTGAGGTCTTGGTTAACCAGGGGGTGCCTGATGCGACGAGTGACGAAATCCCTAGCCGTGCTTACGCTTCTCTTCCTCTGGGGCTGCTCTAACACGATCTTGGTCCCGGTTCCCCCGCGGATGGACCTCAAGAAGTATGGCACCATTGGACTCGTTCACTTCACTACCAATTCCGACCCGACCCTCACTACGTTTGCCACGCAGCAGTTTCAGGAATATGTCCAAGGCGCGTTCCCAGGTACGCCGATCCTCGACTTGGGCTCCAAGGAGGCGGTGCTGGCGGCAATCGGCGCAACTCAGCTGGACGCCGATGCGATGACACAAATCGGCAAGAAGTATGGAGTCTCGGCCGTGTTCGTGGGGGAGATCGTCTACTCCGATCCAAAGACCGATGTCAGAGTCAACGATTTCACCACACTCGATGGGAGCATACGGACGGAGATCAAAGGCGATGTGTCCGGCAAACTGATGGAAACACAAGTGGGAGCCAGCGTGTGGAGCAGCTCTGCGTGGGCGAAGCGTCAACTCACTGGTGTCAGCGTGTCACCAAAGCGAGGAGTGCGCACCACCATCGGAGACTCGAATCCTCGCAAGGATATGGTGCCTGCGCTCATGTTTCATTTGACTGAGGATTTCCGTCCACGAATGGTTCGCCAACCCAAGCCACAACAATGACGCCTCCCGTACAAACCACGCGCTTTGGTTCTTAGCTTTGCGTCTCACGGAAAATTGTCGAAGCGAAGGCAGATCCTGCCACCTAACATCCCCAGCAGAGGTCACACCCTCCAGCCGAAATTTCCCGAGGTTGCACTGCCCTGCGAGACTCTGCTAACAAACAACTATGGTAATGATTGGGTGTCACTCGGCCGCTATCCCTTTCACTTTGCCCGGGCGGCTCGAGTCAACAGGCCTTGCGTTCGAGTCCATCTGAGTTATACGGTACCTCGAAATCATACCGGACCATAACGGGAGAGTACCTCGATGAAGACAAACATATTTCTGACCACGTTGCTCTGTTGCGCCATGATCGTTGCAGCAAGTCAGGCTGAGGAAATTGGGAGTGTCGACACGGAGTTCAAATGGTTGGGACCCGATCACAAAATTGTGGTGGAAGCATTTGACGACCCTAAAATTGAAGGTATCACGTGTTATCTGAGTCGATCTAAAAAAGGTGGCCTGAAAGGGATGGTCGGATTGGCAGAGGAAACCTCCGATGCCTCACTGGCCTGTCGTCAAGTCGGTCCTATTCGCGTTGTGAGTGAGCCGAAAGAAGGGGAACGGGTGTTCAGTGAGAGTCGGTCCCTAATTTTTAAGAGCCTCCAAGTTGTCAGGTTTTTCGATAAAAAACGCCAGACCTACATTTATCTTGCCTATAGCGATCGAGTGATTGAGGGGTCGCCACAAAATGCCATCTCCACCGTGCCGATCCAATCCTGGCCCGGCCGATAAAGGCCAGGAGACATTTTAGTTACACGTGCTTGAGAGTCGAGTAAGAGGGGCCGTGATGGGCTGGCCTGGTTTGGTAAATCCAAATAACCGAGCTTCTCTTACCCTCTCAATCACCTGCCCCCACCCTTCTTGTTTGTTATACTCCGAGACTGTGGAACGACGATATCGCATCGGCTCAGCCATCACACTCGCGTGCCTCCCCTCCATCCTGCTCATTCTGGAAGGATGCTCCTCTACACCACCTCCCTCCGGCGTCCACTTTCCCATCACCAACGGCTCCCATACGCTGTTGCCTAGTGCGCAGCAGCGCATCCTGATCTGGGGAGATCCGCTCCTAGCCCGTGTAGCTGGCGAATGGCTCCAGTCTCATCACTATTCCAACATCCTCATGCCCCCTCAGATTCCCTATCCCCCATCGGATCGCCAGGTAGCGCTTGTGACCGCGGCAGAGGTGAATGCCGCATTTGTGCTCATCCTGGAGCGGGAAGAACGAAAGGAAGGGGCATTGATCCAAGCGAGCTGTGGCGCACTCTTCAACATTACCGTCGATGTGCGAGGCCTTTCAGTGGACCGAGGAGCAAGCGTCCTGCGGGGCGGCGCTCATTACCCGCACTGCGTCGAACGTAACGAGCAGACCGTTCGGCACCTGACTTGCCAAGCCCTCGCTACCGCCTGGGGCTTCCGCTCAGCCGGCCAGCTTGAGATCCCCTCACACCTGGCATGTACAGCTGGCCAGAACACCCCCGCGCCAAACCGCTAGATCCACACATGGGATGATTTAAAAGGGTCGGGACTCTTTTTTTACTACCGCTCGCTTGTTTCAGAACAACCCTTCAACAAAGACTCCCGACCCTCTTCTCATGCGTACAAGGTGACAAAAGATTGACAAGTTGATCTCTTGAGCACCGTCAATGTTTTGAAAATAGTCTACCCTGGTCAACTACGTAAGTACTAACTCGTTGAAATACTTAAGTATGTAAAACTGGTGTGATTTTTGCTTAAGTTTGCCACCAGCTGTGAACGTCGCCACCTTGGGAGGGATCAATGGAATGTCCGAAATGCAAAGGGATGATGATGTTGGAGCGGTTTTCGGATTTCTTTCTCGTATTCTATGCATGGAAATGCATGAACTGCGGCGCGCTTATCGACCGCACTATCTCAAACAACCGCCGAAAAAGCCTGGCTGCCCGAGAATCCCAGACCGCTGCCGTGCGCTAAGCGTATAGAAACCGGGTCGGGAGTCTTAACTTGACAGCCTCGTCACGGGTCCGCTAGAAGATTCCCTATGCCTCGTCGACCCCGACTCGTTGCCGGCGCCCTCGCCTACCATGTCCTGAATCGTCGAGTGGGACGCCTCCCCCTGTTCGAGGAACCCGCCGACTATGCCGCGTTTGAACAGGTTCTGGCCGAAGCCCAGGCCAATTCTCGCATTCGTATCGCCGCCTATTGCCTGATGCCGACTCACTGGCATCTCCTGCTCTGGCCTCGGCAGGACGGAGAACTCTCCGAGGTGCTCCGCTGGATCACGGTCACTCACACCCAACGCTGGCATTCACACCATGACACTGCCGGCACTGGCCCGGTCTATCAGGGCCGCTTCAGGTCGTTTCCGGTCCAAACTGATGCGCATTTCCTGACGGTCGCCCGCTACGTGGAGCGTAATGCGCTGAGGGCCAAACTGGTCAGACAGGCTGAAAATTGGCGATGGTCCAGTTTGTGGCGACGAGCCCAAGACGATCCCAAACTCACGACCTGGCTGAGTGACTGGCCGGTGGACCTGCCACGAAATTGGGTCGCGCGGGTGAATCGTCCTGAAACCGGGGAGGATTTGGACAGGCTCCGGCTCAGTGTGCAGCGTGGCCGTCCATTTGGGCAGGAAGGCTGGGTGCGCCGCATGGCGAAACGGTTTGGCATGGAGTCAACCTTGCGCCCTCGGGGACGCCCGAAAGGCTCTTGAACACTGACGCCGCTGCAGTTCATCCTTGACATTTGACTGAACCATGCCCCCGTGGCAGAAACCTCGATCCTCTTCCAGCGATAGCTGCCGATGCGCTATCCCATAATTCTTGGAATGGTCGTGCTGGGAGTGCTCCTCTTTTTGTGGGAACGTCACCGCCACGCGCCAACCCATGTGAGCGATACGGCCTATGACCTGCTGCTGTCCACCCTGTTGTCACACAGCGTGCCGGAAGTGTCGGTCGACCAGATCGAATCGGGGCAGTATCGTGTACTCGATGCCCGCGCATACCGAGAATTTGAAGTGAGTCATATTACAGGAGCGACTTGGGTGGGCTACGACGATTTCGATCTTGCCCGCCTGGTCGGAATTGATAAGCACGCACCAGTGGCAGTCTATTGTTCGGTGGGGTACCGCAGCGAACGTATTGCGGAACGACTGCTCCAGCAAGGATACACCCATGTCGTCAATGTCTACGGCGGCATCTTCCAATGGGTCAACACAAGGCACCCTGTCGTAACCATAGACGGTGTCGAAACAGAACGGATGCACGCCTACTCAAAGTCATGGGGTGTCTGGCTCACACGCGGAAAACCCATCTACGAATAGGAACGAGGAAATGGGTTTGGATGAGTTGGCTGGGGTTTGAAGTACAGGGATCGAGAGTCTTTTCTGAGAAACCATTTCCCTGCAAGAGAAAGGCAACGGGGACATTCTGAATTTCTCGCCCCGTGGCAATCCGATGCCTTTCTCGCCTCCCCCATCGACTCAGGAATGATGGATTGGCCGTCAATTTTGCAGTAGACTTACCGCAAGGGACACCAATGGGTAAAGATCACAGGAAGGGCATGGATGTCATCAGGCAGTCGGTCGTGACCTGCCCTCGCTGTGGTGCGAGGGCACAAAGAGAGATGCCAACCGATGCCTGCATCGTCGTCTTTGAATGCGACTCGTGCCGCGTCGTTCTTCGACCGAAGTCCGGCGACTGCTGTATATTTTGTTCCTTTGCCAACGTTCAATGCCCACCTGTCCAGCTTCGACAGGGGGTCAACGATGCTCCATGACCTACACAAAACCTGGTCCGAAAAAGGGTGTGTCAGGAATCATGTCTCGGCTGCTGGCCTGGAACTCGTGCATCTGGTTGTTTCGGCTTTCATGTGAGCGGTTCGACCTGCGAACGAGACCCTCCTGAAAGAAGATTCCGACCCCCAAGGTTTAACGATTTTATTGAAAGGCTGGTGATCGATGCGTCATTTCTTCTTGGCAATGCTCTTGGTTCTGACCTGTGCGGCAGGCGCAAGTTTCCGGTCCGCTGTGGCAGCAGATTCTCTTGAGGAGGCGGAATTTGCGTATGAGCGTGGTGAGTATACACAGGCGGCTCGCCTCTTCAGCCCCCTGGCGGAGCAAGGAGTGGCATCGGCCCAATTCTATCTGGGCGTGATGCATGAAAAAGGACGGGGTGTCCGACAGGACTACCCAATGGCACTGGCGTGGTTTCGTAAGGCGGCGGCACAGGGATTCGCTGGTCCGCAGAACAATCTGGGCCTGATGTACGAGAGGGGGCGAGGCGTTCGGAAAGACTTGGTGCGCGCGCTTATGTGGTACCACATCGCTGGCACGCTGTTACATGGCGATGAGGAAAAGGCAGCCGTGAAGCGTCGAGACTATCTGACCTCACACATGACTACTGAGCAGATCGAGCAGGCGCAGAAGATGGCGCGGCGTTGTCAGCAGTCCCAATTTAAGCAATGCGACTAGATCAGGATCCTTGCAACAGAAAAAAGGACAACCAAGCGGTGTGGCTTTACGGGTGGTGAAAACACAGGTGCCGCTCAGGGCGCCCCCTTTGCTCGCTTCCAACAAAACCGACGGTCTGGGCATAT